>JBEBGU010000788.1:0-2654 GCA_040081325.1 Prosthecobacter sp. | reverse complement strand
ATGCTTGAAGTGATTTTGAATAACTTTGAGGTGTGACAATTTTATAAATGCCGCCTGATGGAAGCGCACCATCGAGTTCCAACACGCCGCCTTTTGTTTTCAATCCAAGGTAGATCTCACCACTCTCATCTTCCCCGAGGCAGAGGATGCGTTGGCCGACGATTGGATTCGATGCGGCAAGCGGCAGTGTCTGCGTGAGCGTGAACACGCCACTATTCAGGGCAGTCTCTTCGAGTCCCATCATTCGACCATCAGAGGCACCGCCAGTGGAGCCATAGTCACCAAAGATGTACTTCCCCTGAAGCGCAGGAATCGCAGCACCTCGGTACACGAATCCGCCCGTCACTGAAAGTCCCAGTTGCGGTAATACCGGACTGGTGACGGCCCCAACATGGGCATACATCGCGATGGGGTCCGTGACCGCGCCGCCTGGAACGGGTGAGCCAGCGGAGAAGGAAGGAAACTCGACGCCTTCTTTGTAGCGCCAGCCATAGTTTCCGCCGGAAACGATGAGATTAATCTCCTCGATTCGGCCCTGTCCCACATCACCACAGAACATTCGGTTTGTTCCTCCAGCACGTTTGTCGAAAGAGAACTTCCAAGGGTTGCGCATCCCCAGGCAGTAGATCTCTTCTTTCACACCGCTCCCTACGCCAACGAATGGATTACTGGGTGGGATACTATAAGTCAGTGGACCAGCCCCATCTGGATCGACTGGATTGATGCGGAGAATTTTGCCGAGATACCTCGTTTTATCTTGGCCATTACCCAAAGCGTTGGTGGGCCTTGGAGCGATGGCACTGCCACCCGTGTGGCCAGTATTGTTGTCATTGGAGCTGCCTCCATCACCGCTGCCGATGTAGAGGAATCCGTCTGGTCCGAATTCGAGTTGTCCGCCATTATGATTAAATTGTGGCTGAGTGAAAGCGAGCACCCGCCTCTCTGAAGCGAGGGACGCCAAGTTCGAGTTTAGTGCTGAAACTTCGTATTCGGCGATGACGGTCACGCAATCCACTGGATCACCGAGCTGAGGCGGAGCCGGATCGACGCCCACGACATAGGGCTTGTTGTAGTTGACGTAAAATTTGCGATACCCGGGAGACGCAGGAGTCGCAAAACCGGGGTGGAACGCCAGCCCTAGCAATCCGCGCTCGTCGTAGCCTGTGCCAATCGTCACCACCGGACCCGGGCCATTGTCAGGCGCAGCATTGCTGCTGCTGGCGATGTTGAGAAACGGTGTCGGCAACATCATGCCGCCTTGGATGATGTAGATCTTCCCAGGCTGGTCACAGACAAATAGGCGACCACTGCCGTCAGGTGCATAGGTCATCGTGGTCGGTGAGTGGATCTGCTTCAGCACGACGGGTTTTAAAGCCAGGGTCGGAAAAGCGGCAAGAGTGTGCTGGGTCAGTAGGAGACCGATGATGAGCGTGATTCGAAAGTGCATGAACAGTTGGCCAAGGTTTCCCCCCAGCCTACTTGGCCAATGGGAGCGGTGTCGATTCAACTCGACTGTCGGTCAGCGCCTTCAAGAAAGCGATGATAGCGCTTTTATCATCCTTCGTTAGGTGTAGGCCACCATTCGGATGCTTGGCTAGATTTGGGTCGAGTGTCTCGGTTCGAAATACGCCCACACTGTAGTGTTCGAGCACTTCCTCCAGGGTGGTAAAGCGGCCATCGTGCATGTAGGGGGCGGTGAGCACTATGTTGCGCAGGCTCGGTGTGGCAAAGGCACCGCGGTCGATGCTTGCTTGGGTGACTTTGAAGCGCCCTAAATCAGCCGCAGAGATCTCTAGCCCGTTGTTACGGAATTGATGATCAGTGAATAGGGCGCCGCCGTGGCAGTGAAAACAATCTCCGCCCATGCTGCCCATGCGTGGCTCGCGTTCGGTCATGAAGAGTTCAAAGCCTCGCTTTTCATCATCGCTAAGCTTCTCTTCTCCGCGCATCGAGCGATCAAATTTGGAGTCGTGTGAAGTGAGTGTGAGGAGGAAGTTTTCTACAGCCAGCCCGATCTTTTCTGTCGTGATCTCAGGCGAACCAAAAGCACGCTCAAAGGCTGGGCCATACGTCTCCATTTTGACCAGCTTCTTCACCACATTGTCCAGTGACTCATCCATCTCCCGATGATCCTGAATGGGGATAAGCACCTGAGTACGCAGGCTCGGCGCGCGGCCATCCCAGAAGAACTCACGCTTCCAGGCGAGATTAAAGAGCGGCATGGCATTGCGGTCTCCGATGCCACCTGCAACTCCGATGCTGAAGCGCCGGGGATCACTCAGCGCTGCGGCCTGGTCATGGCAGGATGCACAAGAAATTGTCCCATCACGAGACAGTGCTTTTTCATGAAACAACAAGCGCCCTAGCTCCACGCGCTCTTCGATCAGTGGGTTGTCATTCGGGAGTGCAGGCATGGGAAACTGCGCGCCCATGGTGAACTTAAATGGCGTGAATTTTTCCGGTAAATAAAGCGGTGTGAGCTTTGGCGTTGCCGCCGCTTTAGTCGTCGTTGTGGACTCAGGAGTGACGCTAAATGCACGCGCTAGATTTTCTTTGAGTGCCAGCGCCAGTGGGTCGACCACGGCTGGACGGGCATCATCGTGCGCAACCAGGGCCTGCAAAAGCAGCCGTACAACGTCGGCGCCGTGTTCAAC
>JBEBGU010000081.1:0-10006 GCA_040081325.1 Prosthecobacter sp. | reverse complement strand
AAAGTCGTTTCAGGATCTCGGTTTAGAGTCGAGTCCGGGCGCGCGCATGGCGCTGGCTGTGGCGATTTTTCAGGATCTGTTCATCATCGTTTTCTTTCTGGCACTGCCGTTACTATTACCGGCTGAGGGTGAGAGCGGCAGTCTGCTGGCACGGCTGGGTTCACTGATCGCGCGCGGAGGATTGTTCGTCGTACTAGCCTGGGTCTCGGCGCGGTGGCTGATCCCGATGCTGCTGAATGCGGTGACGCGCACTCGTAACCGCGAGTTATTTACGCTCAGTGTCATCGGCTGCTGCATCGGCCTAGCGTTCATTGGTGGTATGCTGAATCTGGGGCTGGCGCTCGGGGCCTTCATCGCTGGATTGGCGGTTAGTGAGTCGATCTTTAAGCCGCGCATCCTCGCGGATGTGATGCCGATCAAGGATCTGTTTCTCACGCTGTTCTTCGTTTCCGTGGGACTCATGATCGATGTGCCGACGGCGCTGGTTTACTGGCGGCCCATCCTGGCGCTGACAGTAAGTTTGATGCTGATCAAAGCGGGGCTGATCACGCTGATCGCGCGTCGGCTTGGACTGGTACACCGGCAGGCGCTGATGGCTGGGATCGGTCTAAGCAGTGCGGGTGAGTTCTCTCTCGTGCTGCTGCAAAAGACTGGCTCGTCACATCTCTGGAGCGCGGGCACGCAGCAGATGCTGATCGCCAGTGCGGCGCTCAGCATGGGGCTGCTACCAGCTCTCATGCGCGTCGGCGAGCCGCTGGGCGTGTGGCTGGAAAAGAAAGGCTGGGGTCGCCGCAAACCCAAGCTGCCCGAGTCCGACATTCTGCGTCAGCGCATGAAGGAGATGACCGGACACGCGATCATCGTTGGCCATGGCCCTGTCGGCGAGCGGCTGAATAAAGCCCTGCATGATCAGGGCATTCCCACGCTCGTGATTGATCTGAATGCTGAGACGGTGCGTACTCTTAAGCGGCATGGACAGGCGGTGCTTTTCGCTGATGCCGCGCATCAGGAAACGTGGGAACTCACGCGCCTTCAGCACGCGCGCATGGTCGCCTTCACCTTCCCAGATGCCACGGTCACGGCGGGTGCTCTTTCAATCGTCCGCGAGTTGCGCCCTGATGTTCCGGTGCTTGCCCGAGCGCGTTTTGCTTCAGACGTTGAACGTCTGAAACGACTCGGCGCAGCCGTGGTGGTGAACGACGAACTCGAAGCGGGTAAATCCATCGTCGAGAGCGCGCTGGTGATGCAGGGGGATGGATGATCACTCCATTCGTAGATCCAGTGTGAGCGGGAACTCGGGGAGGATCGTGAGCTTGATCGGATCGATCTGACCAGCCGTGTGACCGGTGGGGAAGAAGCGCCCGAGACGGCGGCTTTCAGCCTCATAGCCATTCACCGGGAAGGTGTCGTAACTGCGTCCACCGGGATGCACGACATGACAGGTGCAACCACCGAGACTGCGCTTGTTCCAGGTGTCCACGATGTCGAACACGAGCGGGCTGTGTATGCCAATGGTCGGCTGCAAGCAGTTCGGTGGCTGCCACGCGCGGTAGCGCACACCGGAGACAAATTCACCGACGGTGCCGGTGGCATGAAGCGGGACTTCGTAGCCATTGCAGGTGACGAGGTAACGACTGCCCACGAGGCCGCTGGTTTTTAGCTGCACACGTTCAAGGCTGCTATCGACATAACGAACGGTGCTACCAGCACTGCCGTCTTCACCCAAGACGTGCCAAGGCTCCAGAGCCGTGCGGATTTCTAGATTAATGCCACGCTGATTGATGTGGCCGACGTTGGGGAACTTGAACTCGTAGTGCGGCTTGAACCATTCTGGTTTCAGGTCGTAACCGAACTCCTTCATGTCTCCGAGCACATCGCAAAAATCATCCCAGACAAAGTGCGGGAGGAGAAAGCGATCATGCAGTTCAGTGCCCCAGCGCACGAGCTTTTGCTCATAGGGCTGATCCCAGAAGCGTGAGATGGCGGCACGCACCAGCAGGTTTTGAGCGAGACTCATCTCGGCATGAGGTGGCATCTCAAACGAGCGCAGTTCCACCAGTCCTAGTCTGCCCGTGCTGCTGCCTGGATCAAAGAGTTTGTCGATGGAGAACTCCGTGCGGTGCGTGTTGCCCGAGGAGTCAGCTAATAGATTGCGGAAAAGTCGATCCACGAGCCAGGGTGGTGCGCTGCCTTTTTCAGTCGTGTAGCGGTCGAGTTCTCGGAAGGCGAGTTCGATCTCAAACACAGCGTCGTTGCGCGCTTCATCAATGCGTGGGGACTGGCTCGTCGGGCCGATGAACAGGCCGCTGAAGAGATAGCTGAGGCTCGGGTGATTATGCCAGTAGCCCAACAAGCTTTTCAACAAATCAGGTCGGCGTAGCAGTGGTGAGTCCACGGGGCGCTCACCGCCAAAGACGATGTGGTTACCACCACCCGTGCCAGTGTGACGACCATCGACCATGAACTTCTCTGTGCCGAGACGTGTGAGACGTGCCTCTTCGTAGAGTGTCTGGGTGTTGTGCACGAGATCGGTCCAAGTTTTAACCGGATGCATGTTCACCTCGATCACGCCTGGATCAGGCGTCACCTTCAGCACATTCAAACGTGGATCATAGGGTGGTGGTGTGCCTTCGATGATGACGGGCATTTTTAATGCTGCCGCCACGTCTTCAACTGCTGTCACGAGGTCGAGGTAGTCCTCCACCTTTTCCACGGGTGGCATGAAGACATGAAGACGGCCTTCACGCGGCTCGATGCAGACTGCGGTGCGAATGACTTTGGAGGCGGATGTTTGAGGTTGCGGGTAGCGCTCAGCCTCTGGCAATTCATTTTCATCAAGCGGCTCCAGCTTCACGCGCTCAGGCTTCCCCTGCCCCGCATAGATGCCTTTGCCATAACTTGTGGGCACGCCCGAAGAACCATCCAACCACTCCGCCACGGCCCCAAGGAAGCGCTGCCTGCCCTCTGGGCGCGGTGGCAGATCGGGCCAGTCGCTGGAGGGATCGACCGGATAGATCCAAGGATAATCCGTGGCACTGACCCATGGCAAAGTGTCTAGCGGCAGACGCAGCCCCATGGGTGAATCACCGGGAATCAGATACATGGCATCGTCACGCACAAACCACGGTCCACTCTGCCAGCGTGGCTTACCGAGAGTCTCAGCGCGTTGAAGAGGCAGGGCAAATCCGACGACTTCATCGAGACCTTGTTCAAAGAGACGCGCCAAGCGCAGACGATCATCCGCGTTCTTTAGATTGGATTTCAGCGGATCGACATTCACTGGCAGACGCTTCTCTTTCCACAGGTAGTAAAAGGCATCTTCATAGCCAGGCTTCAGCCATTTGGGATCGACTCCAAGTGAGGCGGCGAGGGCTAAACCAAAGCGGCGTGCCTGGGCGCTATCATGGCCGTAGTTCTTCGTCTCATCGCCGATGAGTGAATCATCTGTCCACACGGGCACTCCGTCTTTCCGCCAGTAACAGCCGAGCGCCCAGCGTGGTAGCGGCTCACCGGGATACCACTTGCCCATGCCGAAGTGGAGCAGTCCACCAGGGCCAAATTGATCACGCAGACGACGAATGAGTTCGCCAGAGAGTACGCGCTTTTTTGGTCCCACGGCTGCGGTGTTCCACTCCTCACTTTCCATGTCGTCGATGCTGACAAAGGTCGGCTCGCCGCCCATCGTCAGGCGCACATCATTGCGGATCAGATCGGCATCCACGCGGTGTCCCAGTGCGTCGATCTCTGCCCATTGTTCAGGCGTGTAGGGTTTCGTCACGCGCGGTGATTCAGAGATCCGCGTCACGCTCATTTCGTGGTGAAATGTCACCTCACACTTATCGCTAGCACCACTCACAGGCGCGGCGCTTTGTGGATCAGGTGTGGCAGCGAGCGGTAGGTGGCCTTCACCTGCCATGAGGCCGGATGTGGGGTCCAGCCCGACCCACCCTGCACCCGGTAGATAGACCTCACACCAGGCGTGGAGATCGGTGAAGTCCACTTCCGTACCACTTGGGCCGTCGAGGGATTTCACATCTGCTTTTAGCTGAATCAGGTAGCCACTAACAAAACGTGCAGCCATGCCTAGGTGACGGAAGACCTGCACCATCAGCCACGCGGAATCACGGCACGAACCGCTGCCGAGTTCCAGTGTTTCCTCTGGCGACTGCACTCCCGGTTCTAGGCGAATGCCGTAGCTCACGTCCTTCCAGATCATTTGATTGAGTGCGACGAGGAAGTCGATCGTGCGCAGCGGCACTTTTGGACTCGACATAACTTGCCTTACTTCCCGCATGTAAGCTCCCAGGAGCGGAGTCAGCGGGAGTTTCCGTTGGTAGGGTTCTAGCTCATGAGCCAGCACTGGATCATAGTGGAAGGGCACATGTTCCGCGTCTGGCTCGAGGAAGAAATCAAAGGGGTTATAGACCGCCATCTCAGCCACTAGATCGACTTCAACTGTCAGCTCGGTGGCCTTTTCAGGGAAGACGAGACGAGCCAGATAGTTCGCCTGGGGGTCCTGCTGCCAATTGATGAAATGATTCTCAGGGGTGACCTTCAGTGAATAGCTCAGCACTTGCGTCCGGCAGTGTGGCGCTGGCCGCAGCCGCACCACATGGGGCGAGAGCGAAACAGGGCGATCAAATTTGTACTGGGTGACGTGACGAAGAGCGACGTGGATGGACATGCAGGTTGGGTGGTCACAATATGATAAAGCACAGCGCGTGCCAGCGCGCTGGAGCATCTCAAAGCAACAACTGCTACAGCCGAGGATATTTGGCCTGCTGAGTATTTCTCACGAGGCAAGAGTTTCACTTTTCATCCCGGCGAATGCCCCCATAATCGCGGGCCTTGAATACGACCATGGAACGCCGCTCAAAAACACCCGCTTGGAATACCGAAGACAGTGCTGAACTTTACGGCATTCGTGAATGGGGGCATGGCTACTTCGACATCTCCACGAAAGGTGAAGTGGTGGTGAATCTCAAGGACGGCACTAAGACCAAGCCCGTTTCTTTAGCCCAGATCGTGAAGGGCCTGCGTGACCGTGGCACGCAACTGCCGGTGCTGATTCGTTTTGGTGACCTGCTACGCTGGCGCATCGATGAGCTTAACGAGGGCTTTGCTAGCTCGATCCGTGAAGCGAAATATCAGGGTGCCTATCGGGGCGTGTATCCGATCAAGGTGAATCAGCAGCAAGAGGTGATCGACGAGATCACGCGCTATGGCCGCAAGTATCATTACGGTCTCGAAGCCGGCAGCAAGCCAGAGCTCATCGCTGCACTGGCTTACATGCATGACCCTGAGGCCTACATCGTGTGCAATGGCTACAAGGATGAAGAATTCATCGACCTAGCTTTGTTTGCTCAGAAGATGGGGCTGCAAGTGATCCTCGTGCTGGAGATGCCTTCAGAATTGAAGCTGATCATGGATCGCTCAAAGAAGATGGGCGTGCGGCCCACTCTCGGCGTGCGCTTTAAACTCAGTGCAGAAAGTGCCGGCCATTGGGCAGGCTCGGGTGGTGATGCGAGCGTGTTTGGTCTGAACATCTCACAGCTCATGAACGTGGTGGATACACTGCGTGATGAGGGGATGCTCGATTGCTTACGTATGTTGCATTATCACCAAGGCAGCCAGATCCCAAACATCCGCGCGATTCGCCAAGCTGTGACGGAAGCGACTCGTGTCTATTGCGGCCTAGTCAAAGAAGGTGCGCGCATGGGCATTCTAGATCTCGGCGGTGGTTTAGCGATCAGCTACGACGGCTTCAAAGGTGCGACCTCGGCCTCAAGCAACTACGGCACGAAAGAATACTGCGCTGACGTAATCGAGGCAATCAGTGAGGTGACGACGGAGGCTGGTGTGCCGCATCCAGACATCATCACGGAGTCCGGTCGCGCTATCGTGGCTTACTACTCGGTATTGGTCATCAACATCCTGGATGTGAATCGTTTTGAGACGCTGAATCGCGAAGTGGTCGTGAATAAAGACACGCCGCCGATGGTGCGTCATCTGGCGGAACTGCGCGCCGAGAAACAAAAAGATCCTACCAAACTTTCACGCGACCGCGTGCAGGAGATCTACAACGATGCGGTCTATTACCGCGACAAGCTGCGCAGTGAGTTCAACTACGGTAAAGTCAGTCTCCGCGAGCGCTCACAAGGTGAAGAAATGTATTGGGACATCATGACCTGGATCTCTGGCAAGCTGGAGTCTGTGGGCCACGACGGCAGCCAAATGGAGCGCATGTCCACCGTGATGACGGACTACTATTACGGGAACTTCAGCGTCTTCCAGAGTCTGCCTGACCTTTGGGCCATCGATCAAATTTTCCCAGTCATGCCGATTCATCGCTTGAAGGAAAAGCCGACACGCAATGCGGTGCTCTCAGACATCACTTGTGACAGTGATGGCAAGATCGACAAGTTTGCCCACAGCGGAGAGATCTGCGGCAGCTTGCCTTTACATGATCCAGACTTTGAGTCGGGTGAAGACTACATGCTTGGCATCTTCTTAGTGGGTGCTTATCAGGAGACTCTTGGTGATCTGCACAACCTGCTCGGCGATACCAACGTCGTCAGCGTCTCCATCGAAAACGGCAAGCTCAAATACCGCCGCGAGCAAGAAGGCGACAGCGTCTCTGAAGTGCTCAGCTATGTGGAATACGATCCCAAAGATCTGGCCACACGTTTCCGCAATCTTGCTGAGAGCGCCGTGGTCTCTAACCGCATCACGCCCTCTGAGCGCAAAGAGATCATGGGTGCCTTTGAGGCAGGTCTGCGCGGCTACACCTACTTTGAAACATAGGAGGGTGGCGGGCTTAGGCCCGCCGGATGAGTGGCGGAATTCAGTCCGCCACTTGGATCAAGCCATCGGGCAACTCAACCAAGCTGTGGTCGTGTTGTTCTCTGAGGCGAGGCCGATTTGCAGGCCCATTTGATGGCAAAGCATGGCAGCGATGGTGAGACCAAGGCCGAGGTGATTGCTGTTCTTGGAGCCTGTGAAGGGACGGAACATCTGAGCCAGTTTGTCCTGAGGAATCTGGGAGCCTGTGTTGCTGATCAAGATGTCCACGCGGCGCTGCTCGACAGGCGTGATTACGCCTGGACCGGCGATCTTCAGCATGGCTCGACCACCAGTGCTACCTGCAGCTTCAGCCGCATTTTTTAGGAGTTCGATGAGGATGTCTTTGAACTTGGTCGGGTCCACCAAGACCGGAGGTAGGCCGGGCTGTACTTCAGCTTCGAGTTGCAGGTTGTTTTTGGAGAAGGGCTCCATCAAAGCCCCCTCGACGACACCAAGGTATTCATTCAGGCTGAGAGCCTGAGGTGTGAGTTTTGCACAACCACCCGCTGAGCGGATACGCTCGCTGAGGGCCGCTACACCAACAGAGGCTTCACGGATGTGCTGGACGTTTTCCGCCACACCTGAGTCGAGATCATCCGTCATGAGAACGAGGCTGGAAAAGCCCTGGATGACGGCAAGCAGGTTGTTCAACTTGTGGGTTAAGCCACGAAGCAATTCTTGGTGAAAGCCTTCACTGTGCTCGCTGCCGAGCTGGAGATGGGTGGGAAAGACGAATTGCATGAGCTAAAAAGGTGCGCAGTCATGCACTCAAGCAGGCGTAGAGGCAAGGCTATTTTCGGTAAGGTGTGGCGTGACGATCACCAGCAACGACTAACCGCCAAGTTTCGGCGATTTAGGCTTGGTTTTCTTTTCCTTGTCGTTTGGCTTCGCGGGGTTTTTAGGCGCAGTTGCTTTGGGTTGAATAGCAATTTTCTCCAACACAGGGTCCTTCATGTAGAGCTTCATGATCCAGCTCTGGAAGATAGCAAAGATGTTTTGTGTGGACCAATAGAGGGACAAGGCAGCGGCAAAGTTATAGCAAATGAAGAGGAAAAAGAAGGGCATGATGGTAAACATCATTTTCTGGCTCTTGTCCACGGTCGCGGGCTGCGGCGTGAGCTTCATCTGGAGGATCATGGTGACGCCCATGATCAGGGGAAGTGGATTGATGTCGAAGTGCGTGCCGACGAGCGGCAGACTCGACGAGAAGTGCATCGTGTGAATTGTGTCTGCGAGTGAGAGATCCTTTACCCACATCCAGGGCTGACCACGCAGCTCGGCAGCGTTTTGAAGCACGCTATAAAAGCCGAAGAAGATGGGAATCTGCAACATCATCGGCAGGCAGCCACCGACGGGGTTCACGCCATACTCCTTGTACATTTTCATGACTTCCGTCTGCTGCTTGGTCGGGTCGTCTTTGTATTTGTCCTGCAACTCCTTCATCTTCGGAGCCAGCAGCCCCATACGCTTCATGGAGTACTGAGCCTTGGATTGCAGCGGCCACAGGACGGTGCGTATGCAAAGAGTGAGCAGGATGATGGCCACGCCCCAGTTACCACTGACATCATGCATCCAGCGCATCACTTGGGTAAGGATACGGCTGATAAAACCCCACATACCATAGAACATCACTTCTTCACGCTGCCCGCCAAGGAGCGTCAATCGGTGGTATTCCTTGGGGCCAACATAGATCTCGTAGTCCTCTGTCAGGCTGGCTGAGGGTGCCAGTTCGACGGGGGGCAGACTGACAGCAGCCTCAATCGCATGATCTTTGGCGGCAGCAGGCATGTCCTTGAATTTGTCTTTGCTGTGATCAATGAGGAAGCTTGTCCCCCAAATCTTCCCTGGCTTGCCCATCGAATCACCCTTGCTGATGTGACTGAGGATGGTGGCGTCGAAGCGACTCATCACACCACCAAAGCGTAGATGCGCGTGACTGGAGCGCATCTCTTTCTGCGCGGCAGAAAACCAACCACCGCTGAAGGCACTGGTGTCTTTGTGAGTAGCGTCACCGGCATCATTCCAAAAGAAACTGGGCTTCAGCGCTTCAGCAGGACTCATCGAGTTCGCCGCTCCCGCGTAGAGATAAATTTCTTCAGACTTGAAAGCCGCAGCGCTGGTATTGGTTAGCGTCACACTCAGTGTGATGAGGTGCTCGTCTGACTTTTCACCCTCAGTTAAAGCATAGGTCTTACGGATGCTAATGCCATCTGGAGCGGTGCCATCAAAGGTGACGCTTTTGTCCGACTTGGCGGTGATCTTGTAGGCGACGGCATCATTGCCCCCAGCCTCGCGACGCAGTGCGCCGATGGGTTCACGTCCGAATTCATTCAGGGTAATATGGTCGGTGCCTGCTAGCACCGATTTGACGACACCGGCTCCTTTGTTAGAAAAATGCCATGTCACGCTACCCTGAGTGAGCGTGTGTGTTTCTTCAGGGATGCTGCTGGCAGCAAGCGGGACGGGTGCCGTTGGCGCATTGGCCACAGCAGCGGTCGGTGCAGCCACTGTGGCAGAGGGTGCTGGAGCGACGGTTTGGGTGGTGGGCAGCGGTTGAACAGGCTGCTGCTTACTAGCGAACCAGGCATTGATACCAATGCCGACAGTACAGAGAACAATGACAAGCCAAGCTTTACGATCCATGAGGTGTTTTAAATTTAAGTTTTAGCTTTTTCAGGTACGGGGTCATGACCTTGACCGCCCCAAGGTTGGCAGCGGAGGATGCGGAGCGTTCCGAACCATGCACCACGAAAAAAGCCGTGTTTTTCCACGGCTTGAAGAAAATACTCCGAACAAGTCGGAGTGAAACGACAGCCCGAACCAGGGCCACCGAAAAAATGAATGACAGGAGAGATGAAACGCTGATAACCACGAATGAGGATGCGTACAACCAATCTCATGGAACTGAAATCGTGGGTTTCGAGAAGAGTCCCTGACGCTTCGCCAGCTTAACCCAGTCCTGCTCCAACTCAGCATAGTCAGCCTCGGGAGCACGCCAGCGGGCGATGGTGACAAACTGCCAGCCGGGGGCGATTTCCGCCCGATGCTCACGAATGATTTCACGCATCTGTCGGCGGAGTCGATTTCTTGTGACAGCATTGCCTAGCCGTTTTCCAGTGACTAGGCCAAACTGAAATTCAGTCAGCGTTTCGACCTTTAACAT
>JBEBGU010000787.1:0-2669 GCA_040081325.1 Prosthecobacter sp. | reverse complement strand
GCGTGCCACTGCTTTTCTGTGAAGTACAGAACAGCGTGCGCAGCTACAGCGTGCCAGTGCATCGCCATTTGAGCGAGGTCGGCCAAGAACTCGAAATCGCCGCCGGTCGCGCTGTGAAGCTGACCTTCGTGCCGCATCTCATGCCCACGCACTCCGGCATTTGCACCACGATCTTTGCCACACCAAAGCCCGGCATCACGGCTGAGCAGGTCGGCGCGGTGCTTCACGCAGCCTATGACTCGCAGCCCTTTGTGAGACTGCTGGGTGTGAATCAATCACCCGACACGAAGAACGTCGTTGGTACAAACTTTGTGGACATCGGTTGGTCCCACGATGCGCGTGCGGGTCGGCTCATTCTGATGAGCGCGGAAGACAATATTGGGAAAGGAGCGTCCGGTCAGGCCGTTCAAAATATGAACCTCGTCTGCGGCTTTGCGCCCACCGCTGGACTCATGAATATCTGATGAACAACGAAGAATTTGATCCCTGCCATTCTATCAAGGTGCCGTTCAAGGTTATCGAAGGTGGTGTCACGGCAGCCAAAGGTTTTAAAGCTGCGGCGATCTCCTGCGGCATCAAGAATCCAGACGTCACTCGTCTAGACCTCATGATGATCACGTCGGATGTGCCGACCGTCACGGATGCTGCATTCACGACCAATAAAGTTCGCGCGGCCTGCGTGCGTGTTTCTCAATTGCACATCAAGGACAGCGATACTCGCGCGATCATCGCCAATAGCGGCAATGCCAACGCATGCACCGGCCTTCAAGGTATCCAGGACGCCAAGGCCATGTGCAAGGCGACTGCAGAATCACTCGGCGTGCGCATGAGGCAGGTGCTCGTTTGTTCGACCGGCATCATCGGTATGAACATGCCCATCCAGCGCATCACCCCGCGTGTGCGTGAGCTTGCAGACACACTTTCCTCGACTGGGAATGATGATGCCGCGCGCGCCATCATGACGAGCGATACGAAGCCTAAGATCTACGCGATCGAGGTGCCTGTGGGAAAAGGGCAGAGCTTCCGCGTCGGCGGCATCGCTAAAGGTGCGGGCATGATCTGCCCAAACATGGCGACCATGCTGTCCTTCATCACCACGGACGCAAAGGTTTCCAAAGACGAGTTGAAGCGCGCCATGCGTTTCGCTGTCGATCAATCCTTCAATCGAATCACCATCGATGGTGATACGAGCACGAATGACACTGTGATCGTCATGACCAATGGCCAGGCGAATGCGCCAGCCATCAAGAAGGGGGCTCCCGAAGCAGAGATTTTCCGCTGTGCGCTGCAAAAGGTGATGATGGAGTTGGCTAAAATGATCGTGAGCGATGGCGAGCGTGTGACCAAGTTTGTCGAGATCCGTGTCCGCAATGCCCGCACTCAGAGTGATGCCAAGAAGGCGGCTGAGGCTGTGGCCAAGAGCCTACTCGTGAAGTGCTCCTTCAATGGCAGCGATCCAAACTGGGGCCGCATCATTCATGCCGTTGGTTACTCCGGTGCTCGAATCCGAGAGGAGATGATCGACATCTATTTCAGCGGGATACAGGCCTGCAAAGGTGGCCTCACGGCTAAGACGCCTGTTGCTGATCTGGAGAAGGTGGTCAAAGAACCGCGATTCTCCGTGACCATCGATTTAAATTTGGGCAGCGCCAACCACATCGTCTATACCACCGACCTCTCGGAAGCTTATGTGGACTTTAATAGCAGTGAGTACTCCGCTGCTGTCCACGCGAAACGCCAGAAGGGTTTGGTGTAGTTTGGCTCAGTGCTTGGGGAACCAAGGGATGAAGGCGCTCGTGGTGCGTTGATACTCGCGGTAGGCGTCACCACGCTTCTCGACAGAGAGCTTTTCCGTCAGCGGAATGCCAGTGACGTTGAGCAGGAAATGTAGCATCGCCACGGGAGCGATGATCGCCGTCCAGCCCCAGGGTGCAGGCAGCGCCATGAGAAAAAGTCCCCACCAGAGCAAGCTCTGAAAAAAGTAATTGGGGTGCCGACTGTAGTGCCAGAGTCCCTGCTGGCAGATGCCTTGACCTGACTTTTTAAAACGAGCTAGCTGCGCATCTGCGACACCTTCTCCGATGAGCGCCAGCCCCCAAACGGCCAAGCCTAGCCACTCAAGAATGTGGAAGCCCGCAGCTGTCTGCTGAGTGATCAGATGCACTGGCTGCATGAGCAGCCAGACGAGTGCGGCCTGCATCATGAAGAACCAGAAGAAAGCGCGTGGCGGATTGGCCTGCCACTTCTCACGAAGCACCGCATAACGCACATCTTCCTTTGGATGATGACTGGCCACGCGCCGCCAGAGATGAATGCCAAGGCGCAGGCTCCAGGTGGAAACCAGAGCGGCAATGGCGTAGCGCCGTGGTAGCCAACCTTCTCCAGAAAAGGCCAACCAAATGGCAACGGGGGCAAAGGCGAGCGACCATGTGACATCCACAAACGAATAGTTGTCGAGACTGACACTGAGCCACCAAGTAAACAGAAAAAGGGCGAGTAGGATGAGGGCTGCTATGATCATGGAGCGATGGGTTGTTGCTGAGTTTTTTTTAGAGAGGCCAGTTTTTCGACCATGATCTTGGTGATGAAGTAAATGAGCCAACCAACTGCTGGCGCGAGTAGGCACCAAACTGCGATGCCGTAGAGTGCTGTCATGCCGTAGTCTGATC
>JBEBGU010000786.1:0-2671 GCA_040081325.1 Prosthecobacter sp. | reverse complement strand
TCCGCCCCACCGAAGACTATCTTCATCACTTTCGCCATTCTCACAATCATCCCCACTGCATACTCTGCATGGGACGCTCGTCGAATGGCGCTCGCCAGCCGCGAAGACTATCGCCTCAAAGACTACAACCGTGTTTCCGTCTATGTCGCCCTCGCCTTCCTCACGCTACCTCTCCTTACCGGCCTCGCATTCTCCGTTCGCGAAAATTTTCTCCACATCTTCGCCATGACCGGCAGCTCGATGAGCCCCACCTTTAACGAAGGAGACAGAATCTTCGTCCGCAAAGACAGCTATCGCGACCGCCAACCGGAACACAACGACCTCGTCGCCTTCCTAAACCCAGCGAATCGTCGGCAAACTTGGGTTAAGCGAGTCATCGCCCTGCCTGGGGACGTCTTAGAGATCAAAGCAGGCATTGTTCACCTCAACGGAGCAGCCATCAAAGAAGTAAGCGGCGTCCAGCTCGACAAAACCAACCTCCCACCGATCACCATCCCTCAGCACCACTGCTATGTGCTCGGAGACAACCGCGCCCACTCAAAAGACAGCCGCCAAATCGGCCCCGTCCCCCTGATCGCCCTCGTCGGGAAAGCTGTATCGTGGAGGTAGAACTCTCGGGATCATGAAGTGATGGTAAAAAATAGCGGGTAAAAGATGGGGAACCTCTGAGGCATTTATTTTTTACCCAACATCTTTTACCAAAAAACACTCCACCTGTCACAAACCCATCGCCAGCCGGGATATTGCTCATGATGACGCCAACCAGCACAAATGATGCCGAACTTCTCTCCCGCTACATGCGGGTCGGGGATGAGCGGGCGTTTGCGTCGCTGGTGCGTGCGCATGAGCGACTCGTCATCGGCACGGCGACACGGATCACTGGCAATGCAGAGTCGGCTCGCGATGTGGCGCAGCAGGTATTTGCCACCTTGGCTCAGAAGGGCTGGATGCTCACGGATCGGACGTGTCTCGCGGGCTGGCTGCACCATGCAGCGCGGCACATTGCTCTCCGCACGGCACGCAGCGAGGCTGCACGGGATCGTCGGCACGAGCAGCTCGCGGCGGAGAACATGGATGCAGCGGAGAACGATGTTTGGCCGATTCTGGAAGAAGCGCTCGCCACTCTGCCAGAGTCGGAGCGTGAAGCCGTCGTGATGCATCATTTGCAAGATCGCTCCTATGCTGACATGGCCTCCGCGCTCGGCCTCACGGAAGCAGCGGCGAGGAAGCGTGTTTCACGCGGTGTTCAGAACCTTGGCGCACAGCTTCGGAAGCGAGGAGTGCGGGGATCTGCGCTGTCATTGCTCGCCGGTGCCACAGCTCTGCAAGTCGGCACATCATCGGTTGCTGTCGGTGCCACAGTCGCCATGGCGGCTCCCTTTTCACTCACACTCACCACACTCATTGCCATGACCACCACGACCAAACTCCTACTCGCCGCTGCCGCAGTCATCAGCGTATGTTTCGTCGCTTTTCGTCCACCTGGAGTCCAGACCGAGTTATCCACGGCTGCGACGCGGATGCAGCCAGCGAACCAAGCCAAACCTGTCGCAAAAGGTAGCTCGGACACCGAGAAGCGGCGCTATCGACCCGCACCCGTGACTCGCGATGTGACACAAACCGTAGAAGCCATCATCCGAAGGCATCAAGGAATGACAAAACCGGAGCTGCAAAAGAGCGCCGAGTTGAACAATCTTATGGATCGCTTCATCTCCGTCATGGGAGCACCGGAAATGCAGGCGAAATTGGAGCAGCGAGTCGCGGCACTTCCGCGAACGCCTGGTGCCGAGCACGGAATGGTGAGGATGGACTTCGAGTTGTTGGATGATGCCCACGGCAGGGCTTGGCTGGAGGCGGCCGTTTCGGATGACCCTCAGCGCATTGAGGATTGGCTTCTCAACACACTCGATGGTGCCATCTTTGAGTTCGCTTTTGATCCCAACCTGGAACGCACCACCAACGGCGTGAGCTTGAAACCGCTGAGGCAGTGAGTGTCCCGCCAAACCTGGCGTCATGACCTCCACGGCAAAGAAAATGCCCGAGCCTGAGATTCCGCGATGGCGGAACGAAAGGTCCTACGGTCAGTGTTCCTATAACACACATGACCAGGTTTCTTCTCACCACTCTCCTCGCCACCGCCATCACCACCTTCGGCGCGGACGCGACTCCGATCAGCTTGAGCGCGAACCAAATGTCCATCGGCACGGGTCAGCCGTCGCTGGTGCTCATGTCGAGCGGCTCCATGCAGATCCCGGTGTGGTCGTTGTCCGGTGGCACGGTGGGGCAGTCGGTCGTCGGACTCGTCAGCGGTTTGCCGCAAGATTGCGCCGCAGTGAAAGTCGAGATCGTCGTGATCACGACCGATGAAACGACGAACGCGAGCTTCGAGGACGTTTACCGTGTCCACCTCTCGCAACTGGTGGACGACGCGCCTTTCACCTCGCGCTATTCGTTGGGCAACACCGTGCGCACCGCCCTGCATGCCGCGCCCTTTCATTCGCGGACCATCCTGCTGGAGTCATACTACCCCGTGCAGCCAGATGCGCCGCTGTGGGTGCGTATTCAGCGCGAGCCGGGCGATCCCGGCGATACCTTCACGCGGCCCACCGGCCTTGCCATGGTCAAAGTGACGCCGCTGAAGGCTCTCGCACAGCCACAGGTTGTTCAAGAC
>JBEBGU010000785.1:0-2671 GCA_040081325.1 Prosthecobacter sp. | reverse complement strand
CGAAGCGTGGCGTCCCCGGCACGGACACCATTTATGATGACCTGAAGCTGCGTTTCCCCGGTCGCCCAAAGGCAGACCCCACACCGCCAACGCCCTGAATAATCTGGCCCAGGTGCTCCGGGCCACCAATCGCCTCGCGGATGCGGAGCCGCTGATGCGGCGCGCGCTGAAGATTGACGAGGCCAACTTCGGCTCGGATCATCCCGATGTGGCCATCCGCCTGAGCAATTTGGCTCAGTTGCTCCAAGATACCAACCGCCTCACGGAGGCGGAACCGCTGATGCAGCGTGCGCTGAAGATCGACGAGGCCAGCTTCGGCCCGGATCATCCAACAGTGGCCGCAGACCTGAGCAATCTGGCCCAGTTGTTCCAGGCCACCAATCGCAACGAGGAAGCGGAGATGCTGATGCGACGGGCGCTCAAGATCGACGAGATCAACGTCGGCCCGGACCATTCCAAAGTCGCTTTACGGCTCAACAATCTGGCGCAGTTGTTCCAGGCTACAAACCGATTAGCGGACGCGGAGCCATTGTTGAGAAGAGCATTGGCCATTGATGAGAAGCATTTCGGGAGTGGTAGCTCCAGAGTCATTGCCACAACCACAAACCTTGCCCTGCTTCTGAGTAAGACCGGGCGGCTAGAGGATGCGGAAGAGTGGGGGTTTAGCGCAGCAAAATTGGTGACTTTGGACAAATTGCGAAGCGCTATTCCCCTCCCAACCTCCGACTTCAGCAAGGTGATGGAAATCTATGAGCACATACTTCAACTGCGGGGTAAATCACGGGCCGAGATTGCTGAAAAGCTCACTGAGCTAGACGCTTGGGCGCAAGCCGAGATCAAACAAGGAGGAACCAAGCAATGAACACACCTCTTCGAGTCTTGATCTCAATGACGGAGAAGGATCTTGGCAGCCATGGGTTAGAGGCCGCAAGATTGATTCGTCGTGGCTGTCAGCGTCGTGCGGACGTTCGAATCATGCATGAGTTTGGATACTATGATGGGACGATTTCTCGGAAGCTCCGCCGGGAAGTGAAGGAATGCGATGTCGTCATCCACATTGTTGGGAAACGCTATGGTAGCGCCCCCAAGGTTGAACAATACGTTTCACGGGCTGGATACGCTTGCTCCTACACACAGCTCGAATATTGGCTCGCTAAGGATTTCAAAAAGAAGGTTTTTGTTATCCTATGTGGCAATGAGTTTCCATATGATCCGGTTGCATTAGAGGAAGGAGTTCGTGAGAAGGGTATCCAAATAGACCACCGGCGATTCTTGGAGAATCAGGATCACGAAACGTTCCGTGTGGAAACCGTCTCTTTGCTGCAAAGCACCGTTCACTTTATCAGCCAATCCCTGTTGCTTGGAATTGCCGACAAGTGGGAGCAGAAATACAAGTTTCTGAAGGCTGTAAGCTTCTCCGCAATCGCGGTCATGGCGTCCTCGTTCTTGGTTTTCAATACCACGTCATCCGTCACTAAGACGACCACCATCCCAAGCGAACCGACGAAACCAACCAGCTATTCGGCTGCTCCCAACGAGGTGAATGTTGTCGCTTCATCGAGTCCTCATGGGGTGATTGGAACGCCCAAACCTCAGCAGAAGACTCCAGAACAGCACAACAACTAGCATCCACCTAGCTGCTGTCCGCCACCAGTGCAAAGCCTGCCAAGCAAACAGCATGGGGCCACCGTTTGTTCGTTCTTCTATCAAGCTATCCATTGCCCCCATGATCCCAAGCCCATCCGATTACTCCTCCGACCGCCGACTCGACATCCTCGTCCTTGGACCGATGGGGGATGCAGGGAACGAGCCTTCGACGATCAAGCTCCAGAGTGCCTTGAACGCGCTTTTGCAGGAGGATGAGTTGCAGGCGCTGCTCACGCAGCACCACATTCTCTCGCGGAAGGTGCATGTGCCGGAGGGGCAGTCGCAGCCGGAGATCGTGCAGAACATTCTCACACTGCTGGACTCGGCTGACCTCGCCGTCTTTGACCTGACCCCGAAGGCGGGCAACCCGGACCGGGCCAATGTTTTCTACGAGCTGGGCCTCGTTCACTCGCTCGGCATCCCGGCGCTCTTGGTGATCAAGGACGGGCACGACGTGCCGTTCTACGCTCGCACCACCACGCAATACCGCGTGGCTGACTTTGAACCGGCCACGCTCGCCAATGCTTTGCGTGCTCCGCTGCGGGAGTTCCTGGACCTGGACAACCGCACCACGAGTTTCACCAACGACCGTGTGACCCAGTTCTACGGGTTGCCGATTGTGGACATCTCCGCTGCGGTGGGGATCGCCACGGGCTACTACTACAACTTCATCTCCCGACTCATCACCGAGGGCGGTTTCATCAGCAGCTATCCCGACCTGATCAAGCACTTCGTTTACGTTCGGCCCACGTCGGTCAACAGCACCTACGAGGCCGACATGGCCTTGTTCAAAGCCTCGCTGCTGCGCGAGGGCCTGGAATTGAAAACCGAGAAGCTCTCCGCCATCGCGGCAGACGACAAGGGGCCGATCTGGTTCGATCATGTGAACAGCGTGGTCGTGGAAGTGCCGCGCAATGTCTATCCGCTCCGGCGCTCGCCCCGCCTGCTCTCCCTGCTGGGCCGCCAGCAACAGTTCGTCAGTCCGGCACAAGAACGCACCTTCCATCAACGCCTGTATCAAGTG
>JBEBGU010000784.1:0-2673 GCA_040081325.1 Prosthecobacter sp. | reverse complement strand
GGGCAGTCGGGCACGTAGATCACATCTTCCGTTAGGCGCTCCAGTTCGGTGCGGCCTTCGGTGGTGACGGCGATGACCGGGCCTTTGCGCGCGAGCACTTCCTCAATGTTGCTGACGTTCTTGTCGAAGACGGCATCGTCGGGGGCGATGAAGACAGACGGCATGTCCGGCTTCACGAGGGCGATGATGCCGTGCTTCAACTCGGCGCTCGGATGACCGCTGGCGTAGATGTAGCTGATCTCCTTCATCTTGAGAGCGCCTTCCATGGCCACGGGATAATTGGCCTGACGTCCCATGAAGAGCATGCCCTCGGCATTCGCATGCTTTTCAGCGATGGCTTTGATGCGGTCGGTTTGCTTCAGGATGCTGGCGATCTTGTCGGGGATGGCTTCGAGTTCGTCGATCATCTCAAGACCGTCGGCACTGCTGAGGTGATGAATGCGGCCAAACAACATGCCAAGCATGGTCACCATCATCACTGAAGATGTGAAGGTCTTGGTGGCGGCGACACCGATCTCGGGACCGGCGTGGATGTAGCAGCCGCCGTCGCTTTCACGAGCGATGGTGCTGCCGACACTGTTGACGATGCCGAGGCAGCGGATGCCTTTACGTCGGGCTTCGCGAAGCGCAGCGAGCGTGTCGATGGTCTCGCCGCTCTGACTGAGCACGAACTGCAAGGTGTTCTTGTCAGTCGGGACATTGCGGTAGCGGAACTCGGATGCGAACTCCACTTCGGTCGGGATGCGCGCCAGTGTCTCGATGACATACTCGCCCACCATGGCGGCATGGAAGGCTGTGCCACAGCCGCTGAGGATGATGCGGTCGATGCCGCGCAGTTCCTGCGGCGTCATGTTCAGACCACCGAGAACAGTCGTGCCATCGTCACGCGAAAGCCTGCCGCGCATGGCATTGCGCAGAGATTGCGGCTGCTCAAAGATTTCCTTGAGCATGAAATGCGGGTATTCCCCCTTCTCGGTATCTTCAGCAGTGAATTCGACACGGCTGACCTTCACCTGAGCAGCACCACCAGCCATGCTGCTGACGTCATAGCGATCCGTGCTGAGGCTGACGATGTCGTGATCGTTGAGATAAACGACATCACGGGTGTGAGCAACGATGGCGGAAACATCAGAAGCGAGATAATGCTCCCCCTCTCCCAGACCCACGACAAGCGGACTTCCGAGACGAGCGCCGATAATGAGCCCTGGAACGTCAGCGTGCATCACAGCGATGCCGTAGGTTCCCTTCACCTTGGCGAGCGCCGCCTGGAGAGACAGGCGTAAGCGCGTTGGGCCATCGATTTCATCGGAGGCTTCAAAGTAACGACCGACCATGTGGGCCAGCACCTCAGTGTCGGTTTGCGACTCAAAGGTGTCTCCCTGCGCGAGGAGTTGGTCGCGCAGTATCTGGTAATTTTCAATCACACCGTTGTGGACGAGCACAAGCTTCCCGCTCTGATCGCGGTGCGGATGCGCATTCTCATCTGTAGGAGCGCCATGAGTGGCCCAGCGAGTATGGGAAATTCCGATTTCGCCAGTCGGATTCAGTTCGGCAACCGCAAGACGGAGATTGTCGATACGGCCTGCACGTTTGATGATTTTAACCGTATTGCCGCCGTTCAGGAGCGCGATGCCCGCTGAGTCATAGCCGCGATATTCCAGCCGACTCAACCCATCCAGAAGGATCGGGCTGGCCTGCCGCTTGCCGATGTAGCCTACAATGCCGCACATAATTCTTTTTTTTAACCGCCAACTGACGGGCAGGTACTCTAAACTCTAGAATCCACCCCCGCCAGTGAAAGGGTGTTTTTGCTGTAATTCGCTTTCGGAGAAACAAAAAGCCCCGGCAGAGAGATCTCCACCGGGGCTAGGTGACAAACAAATCAGGCCAGCTCCGCCAGCTTGGCTTTGATAGCGATGAAGTTCGGCAGATCGCCGGGGCTTTCGAGCACTTCAGCATATTGGATCACACCCGCTTTATCGATGATAAAGGCAGAGCGCTTTGGCACACCACCCATGATCAAGTTCTTGGCTGGAAGAAACGCATCATAAGCGACTCCATACGCAGCAGTGATCTTGTGATCGTAATCACTCAGAAGTTGTAGCGTGATACCTTCCTTCTCAGCCCAGGCTTTTTGTGCGAAAGGATTATCACCGCTGATACCAACGACCTTTGCACTCAGCGCAGTGTATTCATTGATGCCATTGGAGATCTCGCAGAACTCCTTCGTGCAGACCCCGGTGAATGCCATGGGCACAAAGAGCAACAGAATGCTCGACTGGCCGATGTGCTCCGAGAGTTTGAAGAGTTCGGGGCCATTGGCTCCGAGGGTGGTGACGGTGAAATCAGGGGCTGTATTGCCAACAGTAAGTGCCATGAGATGTATTTATTGAGTTTGGTTCATTCCGCAGAGAGCGGACCCCATCAAAGACTGAGCTTCGCCCTCGGTCAATCTTAGGTTGGCAGTTCTATCACGCCGAATATCAAAGGAAGCCTGCGCCGCAATCCACTCTGTTGGGCGGTGCCTGGGATGAATGCCAGACCGTAGGGCGAACCGGCTCAAGCTCCTCATTCATGTAAAGGAGAGAGAAGCATCTCGATCTGACTCATTTTGCTTCATCAATGTAGGTTTCCTAATCGCCCACGATGGCCTGCCTCGAATTGATTTTGAGC
>JBEBGU010000783.1:0-2675 GCA_040081325.1 Prosthecobacter sp. | reverse complement strand
GAACGATAGACTGCTCCTCAATCTTCTTGAGGGCGAGAAGCACAAACACCGCGTTGCCATGGTCAATGAGGAAGCCGCGTGGAACCAGCATGAGCCAAACTCAAACATGGCACGCATGTTTGTCGTCATGCTACTGATCCACGTTGTCGTCATTGGCGGCATCATCATTTATGATTGGCTCAATGGTGAAGAGGCACAGACCACCACACTCGTGAGCGACGTGGCCTCTTCCGTCAATGCGAGCGCCATGCCTGCACCCGCGCTGAATGCGACCGCCGTTCAGGCACAGATTCCTATCGAGGACTGCTCGACCTATGAGTGGCGCTCGGGCGACTCGATCTCCATCGTCGCAAAGAAGCTCGGCGTGACAGAAGAGGTGCTCATCAAAATGAACATGCTCGATAAAGGCACGCAGCTAGAAGCAAACTCCATCATTCGTTATCCCAAGCAGCCCGTGGTCAAAGCGGTGGGCATCAGCGTGGCTGGTGCCAATGGTGAACTGGTTCAGTCAGCCCTCCCATCGGCAAGCATCGCCTCCGCTGAATCTGCGATTCCGCTTACCGCTCCGGGTGAGCAGACCTTCTCGTTTCAGTCCACCATTGAAAATGAGTTGGCCGCGACGCCAGGATCAGAAGCAGTCATCGTGGCACCTTCGATTCAGGATTCGCCGCCACCTGCTTTGACCAAGGAAGCGACAGGATTGCCTGCTGTGGCTGAGGTGAAAAAAGAAATGCCGCTGATCAACGAGGAACTGCCGCCTGCCGTCTCAATCGCCAAGCAGCCGTCTGTGGCAAAACCAGAACCGAAGATCGAGCGCCGTGAAGAACCCGCTGTGCCGAAAGCGATCGCCGTGAAGCGCTACACACCGCCCGCAGTGGATAAGCCAGCGGTTAAAAAGATCGCCGACACACCGCCATCCAAAAAGAGCACGGCAAAGACTGCCTCCGCAACCAACTACACGGTGAAGCCAAATGAGACACTTTACAGCATCGCTACCCGCCATGGTGTCACCGTGAAAGCACTCCAAGCCGCCAACAAAATCGCCAAACCTGAAGCGCTTCGTGATGGCATGAAACTCGTCATACCAGCGAAGTAAGCCGACTCACCAGGACCTCTCATCATGGCTAAACGCTCCGTCCTTTTCCTTCTGCTGGCTGTGGCCCTGCTCATCGGCCTGGGCATCACGATGCTGGCGAGCACAAGCTTCTTTACTCGTGATGGTGGTGGCGAGGCTTATGTGACCGTGTGGAAGCAGGCCCTGTGGCTCGGCGTTGCTCTCGCCGCTTGTGTCATCACAGCCTTGGTGGACTACAATCGCTGGTACAACTGGCGTTGGTATCTTTTGGGCGTTGCTTCAGTGGGCCTGTTGTTATGTTATGAATATCATTTGGCAAAGCTGGTGGGATATGAGCCGCTGATAGCCGCGCGTGTGAATGGGGCATCACGCTGGATTGGCTTTGGCACCATGCGTGTGCAGCCATCTGAGTTTGCTAAGATCGCCCTTATCATCGCCCTCGCCGGTTGGTTCGCGAAGCATGAGACCCTGGAGCGGACTCTGAAACACGGACTGCTTCTGCCTGGACTTATTCTCGGCAGCATTGTCGCTCTCATTGGTGGAGAAGTGGATCTGGGTAACGGCTCCGTTGCCGCCGCTGTTGGTGCTGGCATCATGTTTGTGGCGGGAACTCGTTTCCTTTACCTCGGATTCATTGGCGGTGCTGGCATCGCTGCATTGGCGGCTGGTATCATGTTTGCGCCGAACCGCTTCGAGCGTGTCATGGCTGTCTTTGAGCTAGAGAAATACAAAGATGGAATCGGCCTCCAGCAGTGGGTTTCTTGGCTGGCATTTGGCTCAGGTGGATTGAGCGGGCGGGGCCTGGGAGAGGGGCGCATGAAGCTCTCCTACCTGCCCGAAGCTCATACCGATTTCATCTTCCCCATGGTCGGAGAAGAGCTCGGCCTCTGGGGCGTTCTCGGCACTGTCGTTGCCTTTGTCGTCCTGCTCTTTGCGGGTATGTGCATCAGTTCCTACGCGCCAAACCGCTTTGGGAAACTACTCGGTTTTGGACTCACTTTCCTGCTCTCGCTTGAAGCGTTATTGAATATGGGAGTCACCACCGCTTTGCTCCCCAATAAGGGCCTCCCACTCCCCTTCGTATCTTACGGAGGATCGAGCCTGCTGGCCGCCATGGTGGTGGTGGGTATCCTGATCAATATTCATCGCCAGGGCGTTCATCTGACGTGGGATCAGCTACCTGTGATCCGTAGAAAACGCCGCTGGACTCCCCAGCTCTAATTTTTGTGAAATCTGCATCCAAAAAATCCATCCATGTGCTCATCGCCTGCGGCGGCACTGGCGGTCATCTTTTTCCCGGCATCGCCGTCGGAGAGGTTCTTTCCGCACTTGGTCATGATGTGACCATCCTTATCAGCGAGAAGAAAATCGACGCCATCGCTGCCTCTGGGCACAAGGAGCTACGCTTTGAAAAAATGCCCTTCCTGGCCATGCCGAGGCCCTGGTCGCCGAAGATGATCGGCTTCCTTGCCGGCTTGTGGAAAGGCATGAAGCAGTGCCGCAAAATCATCCGCGACCACCAGGTCGATGTCGTGCTCGGCATGGGTGGCTTCACCTCCTTTGCGCCGTTGTATGCCGGACGTAAAGAAGGCTGCACCAC
>JBEBGU010000782.1:0-2659 GCA_040081325.1 Prosthecobacter sp. | reverse complement strand
CCTTAGCGGCCTGATAGGGTGCATGGTCCTCGAGAAACTGTGCCATGAGGCGATCTCGCTCGATGTGACCTTTGGCGAGTTGTTCGAGAGGTGAAGGAGCAAGCTCACGCACAGCAGGACCGGGCTGATCCGTCGCTGAGATTCGGAACTTGGAGATGTTGGCATCGCCATTGGTAGAGCGATGCCGCAGCTCAAAAATCACCTCTT
This sequence comes from Prosthecobacter sp., assembly GCA_040081325.1. Classification (GTDB taxonomy): domain Bacteria; phylum Verrucomicrobiota; class Verrucomicrobiia; order Verrucomicrobiales; family Verrucomicrobiaceae; genus Prosthecobacter. The sequence goes on along the minus strand of JBEBGU010000782.1, from coordinate 2,452 downwards.
CATCGCTATCGAGTACCAGTGGCTCGGCGAAGGCATAGAGGGCGGTGTGGGGCTGATCTTTGGGGAAGCCTTTGGTCGTCCAGCCATTGCGTGGATCGTCGTCGAGCGTGCCTTTTACATCGCCATATTCGCGCGCCTTGCCTTCGACCTTGGTGTCAGAAACAGCACTCTTTACGAGGATGTCGCGAATCTGCGAGCTGCCTTTGCGACGCACTTGCACCTTGATGTCGGTGAGGATGAACTCGCCCGTCTTGCCGCGTGAGAGCACGCCGCCTTGCGGCAACACTTCAAGCTTCAAACCGGTGATGCGCGGCAGTTTGATCGGCGCGATGAGACGATAGTCGTCTTGCTTTGGGTTCGGGCCACTGGCGCTGACGATGGCGTCAGTATCCTGAGCGAGCTTGGTGCCTTCCTGTGACTCCAAAAGACCCCGCACGACATGCCATGCTACGAAATCAGCCTTCACGTCGTTTTGACGTTCACTGAGCCATTTCGTGAAGGGTTTCTCGGCTTCTTGACGCGCCTTGGCTTCGATGGGCTTGCGCTGATCGACGAGTTGTTGCGCCTCTGCGACGGCACGCTTGGCATGAGGTGATTGGTAGCTCAGATAGGGCTTCGCACCCGCACCAGCGGCTCCGTCTTCGTCGATGCTGTTGAAGAAGGCATTGAGGCTATAGTAGTCCGCGTGCGTGATGGGATCGAACTTATGCGAGTGGCATTGCGTGCAGCCGAGCGTAAGGCCGAGCCAAACCGTGCCCATCGTGTTCACGCGGTCGATGACGTAGTCGATGCGGGACTCTTCTTTGTCGCGACCACCTTCGCCATTGGTCATGTGGTTGCGGTGGAAACATGTCGCGATTTTTTGTTCGGGCGTAGCATTCGGCAGTAAATCACCCGCGAATTGCTCCAGCGTGAACTGATCGAAAGGCTTGTTTGCATTGAATGACTCGACGACGTAATCCCGCCACGCCCAGTTCGTGCGCGTGGCATCGGCTTGGAAGCCATCGGTATCTGAATAACGCGCCGCATCGAGCCACCACATAGCCATGCGTTCACCGAAGCGCGGGGAGGCTAGTAGGCCATCCACGGTTTGATCTGACGACGGCGGCAGCCCCGTGAGATCAAAGGATAGTCGGCGCTTCAGCGTGTGCGCTGAAGCTGGCTTGGAAAGCGTGAGACCTTTTTGTGCGAGCTTGGCTTTGACGAAGAAATCCACCGGATTCCCTTCCGTGGGCACTTTGCTCGGCTTTTCAAAGGACCAATGTTTCCCCCACTTCGCACCTTCAGCGATCCAGCGCTTCAGCGTGTCGATTTGCTCGCTGCTAAGCTTCGGTTTGTGTGATTTGGGCGGCGGCATGATCTCCTCGGGGTCATCGGAGATAATGCGAGCGAAGAGATCGCCAGCTTTGATGACCTCCCGCGCACCTTCCAGCGTATCGAGCCGCAGGTCGGCTTTGCGGTGGCCTTCATCTTGGCCATGGCAGGCAAAGCAGTTATCCGAAAGTAATGGCAGCACCTCACGGCTGAAGCTTACTGGCTCAGCACGGGCAGAGATCAGGGGGAGGCCTAGCAGCAGGCATTTAAACATCAGACGAAGCATGGCTAAAAGTACGACGCTAAAAAACCAAAGTGCAGGCATGAACTTTGTATAATCCTGACAATTTTTTCCCTCAAAGCTTAACTAGCTGTACGCATCCAAGCTTTAGTGTGGTACTCAGGAGGGACATGAGCGAACCCACCAACAAAATCCGCCATGGACTGGCGCTCGTCGGCTTCATTGTCATCACCTTCTGCGCGCCGTTGTTGAGTGTCGGCTCGATGCCTGGCGTGTGGTACGCAGCCTTACAAAAGCCTTCTTGGAATCCGCCCTCATGGTTATTTGGTCCAGCATGGACGCTACTTTACACTCTGATGGCAGTGGCCGCGTGGCTGGTGTGGAAGCGCGTCGGGTTTTCACGACCGCTCGGGTTCTTTTTTGTGCAACTGGCGCTGAATGCCGCCTGGACGCCGATCTTCTTCGGCGCACATCAACTTGGCTGGGCGCTGATCGAGATCGTTGTGATGTGGATCGCGATTTTGCTCACGCTGTTAAGCTTCCGCCGCGTGAGCACAACAGCGGGATGGCTACTCGTGCCGTATCTGGCCTGGGTCAGCTTTGCGAGCTTTTTGAACTTCACGCTCTGGCGTTTGAATCCCGCGTGATGAAATCCAAGGCAGGGCGGCGTTTCTTTGATCTCTAACCATGATCACTAGCCGTCGTCAGTTCCTCCGCTCCGCCTTTCCACTCATCCTGCCAGCCGCTGTGCTTGGCCGCGCTGGAGCGGTTTCTCCTAATGGCAAAATCCGCCTTGCTTGCATTGGCGTTGGCGGCCAGGGCACCAGCAACATGCGCGCCTTTCTCGCCGACGAGCGTGTGCAAGTCGTGGCCATCTGTGATGTCGATGGCCAGCAC
>JBEBGU010000781.1:0-2684 GCA_040081325.1 Prosthecobacter sp. | reverse complement strand
CTCTTCATCGGTGTCTCCGCACTGGAACTCGGCCCGCCCGCTTGGCGGCAGACCGTGCTAGAGCAGTCCGGCCTCGCCAGCGTGCTGGAAAAATCGGCACAGAGGAAGGCCGAAGCCACCGCGACTCTCGCCAAGAACAAAGAGCTCGCTTTAGCCACTGCTGCGACTGAAACGAAGCCCGAGCCGCCGATGTGGCGGCGCATGATGGACGGCACTTCTGGTTTGGCGATCCCAGCCATCCTGATTCTCGCCGTTGGTGTCGCCTGGGCGCGTGGCGTGAGGGTTTATGAGGAGTTTGTCGATGGTGCCAAGGAAGGCTTCCAAGTCGCCGTGCGCATCATGCCCTACCTCGTCGCCATGCTCGCCGTGCTGGCTATCCTGAGGGAGTCGGGCGCGTTCCAGCTTCTGGAGTATGCGCTGGCTCCCGTGCTGGGTCTGCTCGGCTTCCCCGTCGAGCTTTTGTCACTAGCCCTGATGCGTCCGCTCAGTGGTTCTGGGGCGCAGGGCATCCTCAATGAGATCCTCACTCGCCCGGATTTGAGTGAGATGGTGAAGTTCACCGCCGCCATCCTCTACGGCTCCACCGAGACCACTTTCTATGTGCTGACCGTTTACTTCGGCAGCGTCGGCATCCGCCGATTCCGCCACGCGCTAATGGCCGGGCTGACGGCAGATTTCATCGGCATGGTCGCTGCTGTGGCCTTTGGGCGGTTGCTCTTCGGCTGATTCCCAGTGTATCGAGACCCGCCGATGCTTCAGATCTCCCAGCTCATTCTCCCCGTCGATCATACTGATGCCGACCTGCGCCCGGCGCTGGTGAAACGCCTCGGCATCGCGGACAAAGACCTGCTCAGTTTCACGATCAAACAGCGTGCCATTGATGCACGCCGCCAGCATGTCAGCTTCAGCTACACACTGCTCGCCGAGGTGGAGAATGAACCGCGCGTGCTCAAAGCGCTCGCCCAAGACACGCAGATCATCCACGCGCCGGATGAGACTTATCGTGAGTGCCCGCCGCGTCCTGATCATGTCGTTTCAGATCGCCCCGTCATCGTCGGCACCGGACCTTGTGGACTCTTCGCCGGACTTCTGCTGGCTCGCGCGGGGCGCAAACCGATTCTGTTGGAGCGTGGCAAGGCCGCTGGAGATCGTGCGCGCGATGTCACCGGCTTTTGGCGACGCGGCTGGGACTTCAATCCTGAGTCGAACGTGCAGTTCGGTGAAGGTGGCGCGGGCACCTTTTCCGATGGCAAGCTCTACACCCAGATACGCGATCGCGAGCACCGCATCCCATGGCTCCTCAAGGAACTCGTCGCCGCCGGTGCGCCCGAGGACATCTTGATCAAAGCCCGCCCGCACATTGGCACGGACCGACTCATCAAAGTCGTGCGCCATGTCCGTGAAGAAATCATCTCACTCGGCGGCGAGGTGCGCTTCGGCGCGCGTGTCAGCGATGTCGTCATCGAAAAGGGCATCATGCGTGCCGTCGTGCTCGCCGATGGTTCGGTGATCGAGGGCGCGCCCGTCATCTTCGCCATCGGACACAGCAGCCGGGATACCTTCGAGATGCTGCATCGCCACAGCGTGCCGTTTGAGGCGAAGCCCTTCTCCGTCGGCGTGCGCATCGAGCATCCGCAGCGGCTCGTGGACCAGATGCTGTATGGAAAATGGGCGGGCCATGCGCGCCTCGGCTCCGCGCCATACAAGTTCGTCTCCCACACACCCACAGGCCGCGCCGCCTACAGCTTCTGCATGTGCCCCGGCGGCCTCGTCGTCGCCGCCAATTCCGAAGCTGGCATGGTCGTCACGAACGGTATGAGCAGTTATGCCCGTGAGGAGTCGAATGCGAACAGCGGCTTCATGGTGGACATCCGCCCGCAGGATTACGGCGAGCATCACCCGCTCGCAGGCATCGAGTTTCAGCGGCAGATCGAGCGCGCCGCCTATCGCCTCGGCGGTGAAAACTACCACGCCCCCGCCCAGCTCCTCGGCGACCTACTTTCCAATCGTGCCTCCACCGGACAGGGCAGTGTGAAGCCCAGCTACGAGCCCGGCGTCGTCTGGACTGATCTCCGCGAATGCCTGCCCGAGTATGTCATCACCACGATCAAGCTCGCCATCCCCGAGATCGCCAAAAAGCTCCCCGGTTATGCCCTTGATGAAGCCGTGCTCACCGGAGCCGAGACCCGCAGTTCCTCCCCCGCCCGAATCCCGCGCGATCCCGAGACACTCGTCTGCACCAGCATCGGGAATTTCTACCCCGCCGGAGAAGGCGCAGGCTACGCCGGCGGCATCATCTCCGCCGCCGCCGATGGCATGAGAGTGGCTGAGGCTGTGTTGCGCGCATCATCCCGATGATAGCTTGGCACGGCTGGCGCTGTTTGATAGACAGCGCCTATGTCCGACTCCACCGACACCCCACCTCCCGCCGCAGCATTGTCAGATCAGGAGGTCGTCGAGATGGTGGCCGGGATACGCGAGAAGATGATGAGCGAGGTGGGCAAGGTCATCGTAGGTCAGCATGAGGTCATCGATCAGATGCTCATCGCCCTCATGGCAGGCGGGCATTGCCTCATCACTGGCGCGCCCGGTTTGGCGAAGACGCTACTGGTGAAAACCGTAGCCGATGTATTCGATCTCAGCTTCAACCGCATCCAGTTCACGCCCGACCTCATGCCCTCCGA
>JBEBGU010000780.1:0-2687 GCA_040081325.1 Prosthecobacter sp. | reverse complement strand
ATGATCGAGCACCTGCACAGCAATCTCGACCGTTTCAGGTTTTGACACACGAGCGCTAGCGACCACCGCTTCGAGTCGCACACGCGGCTGATCGTCTTGAGCAGCCTTGGCCAAAAGCGTGCGTGTGTCTGGCAAGCGATCCGCCCAGGCTCCGACGACCCGCGCACCGTAAGCGCGCACGCGCCCATCTTTCGCAGTGAGCAGACGCTTCAGCAGCGTCGGGTTCACGATCTGATGAGATTCATAGACACCACACACATCCATCAGCAGTCGCTCATCATCTTTCTTGGCAATGAAGGCATCACAGGCACTGATCACATCGTTAGTTGGGCCATCAAAAAGCAGACGCTTGACCTGGTAGCGTGTCCAGCGCTCTGGGGAGCGGATCTGCTCCAGCAACTCGGCAGGCTTCATCTCAGCGAGCTTCGGCTGCTTCACGCTCGCACGGCCTTTCGCCGTGATGCGCCAGATACGGCCATGACTACGATCACGGCGCGGGTCCGCATAGCTCGCCTGATAGTGACCGATCACGGGATTAAACCAGTCACACAAATACATCGCGCCGTCCGGCCCCACACTCACATCCACCGGGCGAAACGAGGTGTCGCTCGAAGTCACCAACTTAGGCAACTGCGTCGTCTTGAAGCCCGAGCCATCATCTTCAAAACGATGCAACTCCACCACGCTGCCAAAGTAACCACCGATCAGCGCACAACCCTGAATATGATCTGGCAGCGCCTTCGTGCCGATGATCTCCAGCGAGTTCGTCTTCGGGTTCGAGTCAAACAACGCGCCTGTTGGGTGATACTCATCCGGGTCCTTCATCGCGATCAGACCCGGCGTGCTAAAGTAACCCACAGGCCGATCTCCACTCTTGTGGAAGACTTGATTGTAGTCATCAAACGCCACACCCCAGCAGTTGTGCCCCGCCTTGCCGCCATTAAAGAAACCCTCCATTTTCTGAGTGCGCGTATTGAAGCGCCACACCCCCGCTTTTTCCAGCACCGCCAGACCATGAGCCGTCTCCACTCGTGAGAAAGCGTGCAGTCCCTGAGTGAACCAAAGCGTGCCATCAGGACCATGACAGATCGAGTTCACGAGCTGATGCGTGTCACCGATTCCAAATCCAGAAAACAGCACGCGCTTCACGTCTGCCTTACCGTCGCCATTCGTGTCCTTGAGATGGATCAATTGATCAAAATCACAAACATACACGCCGCCATCTCCCAGTTCCACGCCCTGCACCATCGTCAGACCTTCAGTGAAGCGTGTACTCTTATCGGCCTTTCCATCACCATCCGTGTCTTCTAGGATAAGGATGAAATCACTCGGTTTCACGCCTGGCAATGCTTGCGGATAAGTCGGTGAGCAGGCCACATACAAGCGACCACGTTCGTCCCAGGAAAACTGCGTTGGCTTGGCCACACCTTGCTCTTCTGAGGCGAAAAGATTCATCTCATACCCCTCTGCCACGGTGAAAGCCGCCATCTGCTGCTCGGGAGAAAGGACTGATGGAAGTGACGCGACAGACGCGGCCGCTGGAGCGATGACAGGCTCTACCCTGCCCTTCGCCAGCGCATGAATGCGCGCATCCATCTTTGCGATCAGCGGCTTATGGCTTTCAAAACTCTCACGCAGCGACGGCGCATCCACACTCGGCTTGCCAAACATCTGCGTCACACGGTCCCCGTACACGAACGACCAGTTCGCCGGGCGCCAGCAGTCGAACCACAGGCGGTTCTTTTCCACGATGGCTTCCTTCATCGCCGTGAGATCATCCGCCTCGCTAGCTGACACACCAAGCTGTGCCGCGATCAGCCGCGCCACCACGCGCCGGCCTTCCTCATTCAAATGCAGCCCGTTGTCCGTAAGACTTGGCTCATCCTTGCCGCGCTTCGACAGCGGCGTGAAGAGATCGACAAAGATTGCACCGCGCTGCTTCGCCACCTCACGCACCGCATTCGCATATGCCGCCACATCTTCATTCCGCTTCGTCAAATCCGGCGCATGAGATGCCACAGGCTTTTCAAACGGCATCGGCGAAATCAGCACGAGCCTTGGCGTGCGTCCGCGAAACTGATCCAGCAGACGATGGTAAGCCGATGCGAACTCAGCCAGCCGCGCCTTACCATCAAAGGCCTCCACCTGACCAAACTGCGCCATCACCATGCCCGCACCCGTCGCATCGAGCTGCGATTTCCAGTCACCAAAGTTCAAGTCACGCCACTGCTCATACACCGTGTCACCTTCCCAGGCCATGCTGCGAAAGCGCGGCTGTTTGTCAGCCAGCGCATGAGTCAGCACCGCCTCAAGCTCACCCGATTTTTGTTCACGCACCAGATTCGTCTGACCCGTCATCACGATCACCTCATTCGCTGACACCTCGAATTTTCCATCCTTGAAAGGCACCATCACAGTCGTCACCGCATCAGGCTCACCAAAGCGGCTTTGGATCTCCTTCGGCCCCGGCACGAGTGCGTCCGGCAGTTCCTCGATCACGATATTTCGGAAGGCAATCTCCGCCTTGCACTTGCCATGGATTTGCAGAGCGATGTTACCCTTCATCGCGATGCCCGGCTCGCGCTCCGTGTAGTCCACCGTGCGCACGCCATTCACTTTGATCTGGATACGCTGATCCTCCACCAGGATCTCATGCGTGTTCCACTCACCGGGCTTTTCCACGCTCT
>JBEBGU010000080.1:0-10128 GCA_040081325.1 Prosthecobacter sp. | reverse complement strand
CCCCCTCGTCGCAGAGGGGAAAAGAAAAGTGAAATTGTACCGTACTAACATTTGTAATGTCTAACATGGAACTCGACGGAGGTATCAAAATCTACCTGCGAGAGATCGGCAAGACTGACTTGCTGACTCCCGATCAGGAGGTGGATCTTGCTGAGCGCATTAAACGCGGCGATCCAGAAGCACGCTCTCACATGATCAGGGCGAACCTTCGACTTGTAGTCAAGATCGCTCAGGATTATGCCAACTATGGGTTGCCTCTTCTTGACCTGATCTCAGAAGGAAATATCGGCCTCATGAAGGCCGTCGAACGGTTTGATCCTAATAAAGGGGGTAAACTATCGACCTATGCAGCTTGGTGGATCAAGCAGTCTATCAAAAGGGCTCTGGCCAATCAGTCGAAGACGATTCGACTTCCTGTTCACATGGTGGACAAGATCAGCAAGATGCGTCGTGTGGCCATGGCAATGTCCGAGGAACTCGGTCGCGAGCCAACCGATGACGAGCTGTCGGAGGAAATCGGTATTGATCGCGCTAAGCTAAGCCAGCTCAAGGTCGCTTCGATGCGTCCCGCGTCTCTTGATGCGCCGATCAGTGATGATGACAGCACTGAGTTTGGAGAAATTGTCGGTGATGAAAATGCGCAGACGCCTTTCGATCTTCTCAGTCACAAGAACATGCACAGTCAGCTCGACGGTCTTCTGACCGTTCTGGATGAGCGTGAACGCAAAATCATTGATGCTCGTTTCGGCCTAGCGGGTCAGAAGCCGCGCACTCTAGAAGAAGTTGGGCAAGAGTTCGGCGTTACACGTGAGCGTATCCGGCAGCTTCAAAATATCGCCCTTCGAAAACTACGTCGTGCGCTTCAAAAGAAAGAAGATCCCATTCCGAAAGCCTTGCGCAATGCGGGTGCTAAAAAGAAAAAGAAAGCCGCCGCTGAAGAGAGGGCTGGTAAGTAATCTCTAATATATATTTAAATAGAAAAGGCAGGTCAGTCCGACCTGTCTTTTTCGTGCCGCCAATCAGTCGGAGTATTAGCATTCGAGAAAAAGCATGTTGCCCCAGGCCAAGGGGGACGCATTCGGGCTAGCTCCCCCTCTGTACATTCCGAAACAAAGCGCTGTAGGCTTAATCGCCCCTTATCAACACAACGGGTCAGCCCTTCCAGCATTAGTGGTGCATAGATGGCAGCCATGGGTTCCGGTCCGCGCTCTGTAGCAATAAATAAACCTGTCTCACGATCTGCCGCAAAGAGCAGATGAGTGCGCAAGAAATCAGTCGTCATCTGAGGCATATCGACCGCCAAAACCAAAAGCGGCATCTGCACAGTATTCAAGGCTCGGCAAATCGCGCCCATAGGGCCTGATTCATCACTTGGTGGATCAAATAGCCACTCAATATCCGAATCATCGCCCAGGCGTTGTTCTGCCCGGCACGCAATCAGCAGCCTCTCGGGTTTCAGCGCCCGCAGTTTTGCCAACTGCACCCGCCATAGCGGTTGTCCCTGCCATTCGAGCAATGCCTTGTCGCGACCCATGCGCTGAGATTTTCCTCCGGCTAGAAGTAGTGCGGCAAACGATCCATTCATCATCTGTGACCATGCTTTGATCAGTCGGACAGCGCAACCCAAGGCAACGGTTTGTACTACTTCCTTGTTGGGTGCTCTAGCACAATTCTGGAACATCGTGTAGCAACCCATGACCGAAAGGCGACATCTCCCGTGCCGTAGTCTGCACATACCAACCATTGTGAAACTTAACCTTTTCCTGTTCTGCATGCTACCAGCATTTTTGCTGGCAGAGGACGAGTATGAGCAGGCCCCGATCCGTTATTCAGATACTCAGCCAAAAGATGCCGCCTATGCACTGGAGAAGCTGATGAATACTGGTCAAGTTAAACTCGATCGCAGCAATGCGTGGACGGTGCTCAAGGGCTTGCTCAAGCAATTCCATATTCCCATAGAGTCGCAGGTGATGGTATTCTCCAAAACGAGTAAACAGAATGATCGCATTAGCCCCCAAACACCTCGTGTGATCTACTTCGGGGATGATACCTATGTTGGTTATTCGGTCGGTGGCTCAATTGAGATTTCGTCGATTGATTCATTGTTAGGGCCAATTTTCTACCTACTTGACCCAGAGGTGGAAGATTCACAACCGCTGCGCTTTCAGCGTGATCAAAGTTGTCTCAGTTGCCATGGCGGCCCCTTCACTCCTGAAATTCCCGGCGTGCTTGTGCGTTCCGTCTTTCCCAGCGCAGAAGGTCATCCGATCATGAGTCAGGGGAGCACCGTGGTTGATACGACCACGTCGTTCAGTGATCGCTGGGGCGGCTGGTATGTCACCGGCAAGCATGGCACTTTGCTGCATCGCGGCAATGTCATCGCCACCGAAAATCCAGATAACACCTGTGATATGCCTTTTGAGAAAGGTGCCAATATCACCGATCTTTCCGACCTCTTTGACACCACTCCCTATCCCCGAAAGCAAAGTGACATAGTCGCACTCATGGTGCTAGAGCATCAGACCTTTGTTCAAAATGTGCTGACCAAGGCTAACCACACAGCCATGCGCGCCATGCACATGCAGACCAGCTTGCAAAAGGAGCTGGGAGAGATCGTTCAAAAGGAACCCACGGGCACCGCACGCCGCATCATTGACCACTGCGCAGATGATGTGGTCGAGGCTTTGTTTTTCAAAGACGAGGCAGCACTGCCTGAAGGCGGCATTGAGGGTGACGTTGCCTTCCCCATAGCATTTAGTAAGCTGGCTCCACACACGTCGGATGGACGTTCCTTAAAGGATCTTCAACTACTGACACGGCTTTTTAAGTATCGCTGCAGCTACATGGTTCATTCTCTAACGTTCAGGAGCTTGACTCCGCACCTGAAACAAACCGTGCTGGCACGCATGAAAGATGTACTGGCGGGAGCAGATCGCAGTGGAGTGTTCGATTACCTGGGAGTGCGCGAGCGGGAGAATATTTCCCGTATTCTCGATGAAACGGGAGTCTTCAAAGGATCGTGAGAAAGAGGCGTATCAGGCGCGTTCTTTGCTTTAATGCACCGCACTATTCTACTGACACTTTTCCTGACCTCTTCCCTGCATGGTCAGGATCTCGATGTGGAGAGATTGTTTGAGGAACGTAACATCGGCCCTGCAAAAGAGTTGCTCGCTAAAGGCAATGACGAACTTGCCGCACGCATCTGCGAAGCCGCTATTCAGCGCGGCATGAAAGCTCCCGAGTGGCGAATTATTCGAGTGAGATCACTCATGCATTTGGGTCGCGACACTGAGGCGCGAGATGAAGTCCAACACGCCGTGAAGACTTTTCCAGATTCCCTGGAGATGCTCATGCTCCAGCATGAAAATGCGCTGCATATCGGACGCCAAGACATCGCTGCTGAAGCCTTGAAAGCCATCAACAAAGTCGCCCTGATCAAGCCAGCCAAGGATCGAACCGCTGGTGAATGGATCTCTCTTGGCCAGGCGGCCTTGGCATTGGGCGCGGATGCCAAAAAAGTGATTCAGCAGTATTTCCAGACCGCACAGAAGAAAGACCCAAAACTAGAAATCGCATACTTGGCAGAGGGCCATCTGGCCCTAACCAAGAACGATGCAACTCGTGCTGCGGATGTCTTTCGGGCCGGACTCAAAGCTCATGGAGAAACGGCTGATCTGCGCGCTGGACTCGCGTTGGCTTATGCCAATGGCGATCGTCAAAAGCAGCAAGAAAACATCACCCGAGCCTTGGAGATCAATCCCGTCCATGCTGGTGCGCTGCTGAGTCAGGCCGAGTTGCAAATTGGCGCAGAAAAGTTTCTCGAAGCCGAAGCCTCTATTCAGAAAGTGCTCTCCGTGTGTGAGAACAGTCCTGAAGCATGGGCACTGCGGGCCTCTGTCGCGCAGCTAAGCCTGAACGATCCCATCAAAGTTTCTTATGCGCGTGCTCAGGGTTTAAACCGCTGGGACAAAAATCCGAAGGTCGATCACATCCTAGGCCGCGTCTTGTCACGAGCCTATCGTTTCAGTGAAGGATCTGCATCTCAGCGTTGTGCGCTTGAGTTCGATCCCTCCTTCCTTCCCGCCAAAGTGCAGCTCTGCCATGACTTGCTACGCCTTGGTGAGGAAGATGAAGCCTGGAAACTTGCGGCAACCATTCGTGAAAAAGACGGCTATAATACCCAAGCTCATAACATCGGCCTGCTAGAACAGGAAATGCTCAGTTACACCACGCAAAGCTATGAGGATTTCGTCCTTAAGATGCCAAAGCGCGACTGGCCGATCTATGGTGAGCGTGCACTAGCCTTATTGAGAGAAGCTAAGTCAGTCTTAACTGCCAAGTATGGCCTGGAGTTAAAGCGTCCCGTCATGGTCGAATTCTTTGGAGCACAGCAGGACTTCGCCATCCGCACTTTCGGCAGTCTCGGTGGGCAAGGTTTGTTAGGTGTCTGCTTTGGCACCGTCGTCACGATGAACAGCCCAGGTAGTCTCGCTCATGGCAGGAACAATTGGGAATCCACCCTGTGGCATGAGTTCTGTCATGTGATCACCCTTACTCTGACTCAAAACAAAATGCCTCGTTGGCTGAGTGAAGGCATCAGCGTGCATGAGGAAAGCCAGCGCGATCCCGCTTGGGGCATGGCGATGAATGCTGATTTTCGCCGAATGATTTTAGATGAGAAGGCCACCACACCCGTCGGTCAGCTCAGCAGTGCTTTCTTGAATCCAAAGAGCCAAGATCATTTGATGTTTGCCTACTTCCAATCCAGTCAGGTGGTGGGTTATCTATTGGAGAAGTATGGAACTGAAAAGCTGCAGGGTGTCTTGAGTGATCTCGCCTCCGGCAAACGCATCAACGACACCCTCGAATCCAACGCCGCCGCCTTGGGTCAACTTGAAAAGGATTTTGAAAAGCGGCTCATATCGAAAGCTGAAGCTTTTGGTTCGGCGGCTGATTGGGAAAAGCCAGAGCCCGAAAAGGTGAATCCGCTCGATGCTGAATCATTGGCGGCATTTGCTAAGAAGCACCCCAATAATCTCTGGGCCATCCATCAGCAAGCTGAGGCATTCATTGAGCAGGAAAAATGGGAGGTAGTTCTCTCCCTCGCTGATAAACTCATCCTGCTCGTCCCTGAAGATGTGAGCAGCGCCGGCGGCTACCCGATGAAAGCCATGGCGCTTCGAAAACTAAACCGCACGGAAGAAGAGTCTGCTGTGCTCCGTCTCGTGGCTGAGCGTGAATCCAGCGCTATGACCATCTTCCTTCGACTCGTTGAGTTAGATTTAGCACGCAAAGACTGGGTGCAGGTCCAAACAAACGCCCAACGGGCCATCGCGTTAAATCCATTTCTTCGAGCGCCACAGCAAGCCCTCGCAGAGTCATCAGAAGCTCTTGGACAAAAAGCCGATGCCATCGCCGCTCACCGACGTGTCCTCATCTTAGATCCAGGTGGTGCAGCGATGACGCATTACTGCCTTGCCAAAATGCTACGCGATAGCGACGCCGCAGAGTCCAAAAAACATTTGCTCGATGCTCTCTCCTTAGCTCCGCGTTTTCGTGAAGGTCACGCACTGCTCCGGGAATGGAAATGATCGGGGTCAATGCAATGCTCTTTTCAGCGCGTTCGCGGTGATGCGCTGCACGCGTTCATCGGGACCATGCGGCCTTGAGTAGTGGCTCCAGGGGATCATGTGGCCGGGAGGATCACTCAGGCCTTGGCTCCAGAAGATGGTGGTGGCGTTAAAGACGATGTTCTTCTTCGGACCTTCGAAAACGGTGGCGGCGTATTTGCCGAGGCGGGTGCCGCCAGCCCAGACGTTGCCTTCAGCAATGACTTCGAGGCCTGCGCGGGCAGTGTCGGGATCACCATGGAATTCCCAGCCGACGAGGCCGGGGATGCTGTCGCCCTTTTTCATGCCTGTGCCTTCAAAGAGCCAGTGTTCGGGCTTCGCGCAGGTCCAGTCGCCGCCGCCGTTGAAGGGAACGATGGTGCGGGCACCGATGATGTCGCGCTCGTCGGGGCCGGGGTTTTCAAAAGGACCGAGCACCTTCGAGTAAGCTTCTTTTTCTTCCTCGCGAAATTCGCCATAGCAGGTCTCGCGGGTGAGGCGTCGATTCGCTTCGCCTTTGGCATTCGGAGTGAAGGGTGTGACCATATACACGTCATTGGCAGAGAGCCAGAGCACGCTGAGACCGTAGGCGATGGCCTGCTTGACGTTGTGGTATTGCCGCACGTCCCAGTATTCGTCGTGGCCAATGCTGATCATCGTTTTGGCACGCGCGAGGTTCGCGGGTTCGAGGTTATCGACGTTCGAGCAGTAGGTGACATCGTAGCCTTCCTTTTCCAGCCAGTAGCACAGCGGGTATTCCCAAAGCAGGAACTCGCCGCTGCCCATGCTCTGCGGGTTGTCGAAGATCTGCACATACTTGCCGTAAGGCCGGTCAAAGCTGCAACTGACACCCGGCGCATGCGCGGCGCGGGGATCGGTGTAGAGCGATTCATTCACGGGCCAGCGATTGTAAGCCTGCCAGGTGTTGTCGCTGCATTGGAAGAGGATGTCGGCAGGGCGGTCGTCTTTGACGATGAAGATGATGTAGCTCTGCCAGTAGGGCTTGTCGGCAGCCTCGGGCACGGTGGAGAGCCGACCGAGATAGACACCGCTGGGCCAGTCGGCTGGAATCGTGAGCGTGGTGCTGGCTTCCCACTGGCATTCGCGCAGACGTTTGTCGGCCATCTCAGGCACGGGCTGCACTTTGCCTTCAAAGGGACCGAGCGTGGTCATCAGGCGAGAGCCTGCGCCGTCGTAGTAACCCATGCGGAAGATGTCGATGGTGAACTTGGCCACAGGCTTCGTGCTGACAAAGATGTCGAGCTTCTCACCCGCTTTGATCGACTGACGCGAGCAGTAGCCTTCGATGAGCGAGGTGCGGTAGGACTTCGTATTGTCCGGCATCATGCGCGTGAGCTGGAAGCTGGCACCGGGTTTGGCGTTCTCGGTTTTGATGAGATCCGGCTGACGCGAAGCGGCGCTGGTTGAAGTGCGCACGCTGGAAGCAATCGCGGCAGCAGTGCTGGTCTTGAGGAAGTCTCGGCGGTCCATGATGGAGCAATACGAGTGTGAAGCAGCTCGTATAGCAGGCCATGCCGATTCATCTCACTTCACGCCGTCAGTTCCTCACGCAACTCGGAGCCACCACGGTGCTCTCGCAGGCGGATGCGTTTGCTACAGAAGTGGATGAGAATTTGATCGCGATCCTGAATGACACGCACATCGGCGCGCAGCATCCAGCGAGTGCTTCGATCCCGACGAATCTGCGCAACACCGTCGCGTGGCTGCTGGCGCTGCCGAAACGGCCTGCCGCCGTCATCATCAATGGCGATCTGGCACTCAGAGACGGCAAGCGTGGCGATTACGAACACTTTGCGAAACTGATCGCTCCATTGCGTGAGGCTGGCGTGCCGCTGCATCTGACGATGGGCAATCACGATGACCGTGGTGTGTTTTATGACGTGCTGGCTAGCGAGAAACCAAAGCAGGCTGCCGTGGAGTCGCGTCATGTCGGCATTGTGAAACTGAAGAACGCAAATCTCTTCCTGCTCGACTCCCTGAAGCAGACCATGATCGCACCCGGCGATCTGGGTGCAGTGCAATGCGACTGGCTGGCCAAGGCACTCGATGCTCATGCTGACAAACCCGCGCTCATCATCGCGCATCACAATCCGCGTCTTGGCGGTGATCCGCTGCACTTCCCTGGTGGGTTGGAGGATTCGGAAGTGCTGTGGCAGGAGCTGGTGAAGCGTCCGCAGGTCAAAGCCTATGTCCACGGGCATATCCATCATCGCGACTTCTTCGCGCACGAGGGCATCCACATCCTGAACACACCTGCGACATCTTATGTGGCGGACAAGAAGACCTCCACCACGGGCTGGACGATGGCAATGCTCAGTGCCTCGGGCGGCAACTTCACCACGCACACCCATTTGCCCGAGCATGAATGGAATGGTGTGACGGTGGACTTGAAGTGGCGGAGCTGAGCAAGATCGCCCGCATGCACTCGTAGGTCTGCACATCGTGAGCACTCCGATTCCAACCATGCGCGTTTCTCGGCGCAGTGTCCTTCATGCCGGCGGCATGGGGATGCTGAACTTCGGGTTGAGCCAGCTTGGTGCGTTCGCTTCGCCATCGCGACAGAGCAGCATCGGTGTGGGGAAGGCAAAGTCGGTGATCCTCATCTTCAATGGCGGTGCGCCGAGTCACATCGACCTCTGGGACCCGAAGCCGGACGCTCCTTCAGAGATTCGTGGCGAGTTCAAGACGATCAAAACGAACGTACCCGGCATCCACATCACGGAGTTGCTGCCGCAGATGGCGAAGCGCATGGACAAGCTGGCGCTGATCCGCAGCGTGCATCACGGGCACAGCAGCCACAATGGCGGCATGTGCTGGGCCACGACGGGGCGGCCGTATCGCGTGGACAGCACGTTGATCAATCCGAGTCCGTCTGATCTGCCTGGTGTCGGCACGCTCTGCGGCTGGCTGGCGCAGCGAGACGGTTTCAGCAAAGGTGTGCCGCCCTATGTGATCACACCGTTCCCCCACTGCGACAGCAAAGTGTACCTCACGCCGGGCCAGTTTGGGGGCTGTCTTGGCAAGCGATACGACCCCTACGTGCTCGATGACGATCCCAACGCGGCCAGCTTCCGCGTGCGCAACATGGGACTCGATGCCAGCCTGACGCCCGCACGTTTCCAGCAGCGGCTCGCCTTGCTCGATCAAATTGGAGCCGCCTCAATGCACATCGCATCACCACAGATTGCGGAGATGGACATCTTCAACCAACAGGCGTCTCAACTGCTGCAATCTGGCAAAGCTGCGGAGGCCTTTGATCTGACTAAAGAGCCGGACAAAGTGCGCGAACGCTATGGCAGACATAGCTGGGGGCAGTCGCATTTGTTGGCACGGCGCTTGATTGAATCGGGTACACGTTTTGTCACGACGGTGAATGGACCGAGCATCACCTGGGACACGCATAAGGACAATTTTAACAGTCTGAAGAACCGCCTCGTGCCGCCGATGGAGCAGGCCTACGCCGCGCTGCTCGACGACCTCGAAGAACGCGGCCTGCTGGAAAGCACGCTCGTCGTCTGGATGGGTGAGTTTGGCCGCACACCGAAGATCAATGGCGACGCGGGCCGCGATCACTGGCCAGGCTGCTACAGCGTTCTCCTCGCCGGCGGCGGGGTGCGCGGAGGGCAGGTCATCGGCAGCAGCGATGCGACGGGTGCTTATCCGAAGGAGCGCCCGATCACTCCTGCTGACATCCACGCCAGCATCTATTCGGCACTCGGTTACGATCACCGTGAGATCAGCTATCACTCGTCAGATGGCCGGCCTGTGGCGCTTACGGATGGCACGACGATTGGTGAGCTGTTTTGAGCGGAGCTTACCCCCGCCAAAAGTTTCGTCGTCACACCTCGTCACTTGCTTATCGGCCTGCGTCTTGCTCCACTGCGGCGCATGATCACCCCACGCTACCTCGCAGGATTCACCGGTCACCGACCCTCGGGTGAGCATAGACCCACCCCAAAGGAGTTAAAGCAACTCGCCCGCACCTGCACAGCGAACTCTACCTCACGCAGAGACGGGGTGATGGACCGGTATGCATGAACCAAGTCGTATCTTCAAACTCATTTCTGCTATGATCCCCTCCCAAACGATCTCTCCCATCGAGACCCCACAGGACACTCCGAGTGCTCTGCCCTTGCCGCGTCTGATCGTTCGCGTCGGTGGCCTTGGGAATCTTAAATTCGGTCGGGACAAGGGAATTGATGACCCGCCTGAACAAATGCGTGCTGCGGCCAAAGCCGCCTGCGCCGAAGTATGGTCTGAGCTTGAGGTTATCCTGACCAGCATTTTAAATGACGACCAAGACCACGCTTTGGGGCACTGGCCTGAGCCACCACCCCGTTGGAAAACGCACTTCCTCGCGCTTTTGTTCGGGACGGCTGATCGGTGGGAGGTGGAGGCCCGATCAGGATTAAAGGCCAATGTTTTCACCCTGGAAACGCCATTGATAAAAGTCCTCACAGGGGACGCGCACGGTGCCGACGACTGGATTCGAGAAACC
>JBEBGU010000079.1:0-10139 GCA_040081325.1 Prosthecobacter sp. | reverse complement strand
GGTGGCTTCCATGATCCATTCGACATCGTCCGTGAAGTCTTCGGCGGGGGTGGCGGCGGAGGCGGCGGTGTCTTCGAATCCTTCTTTGGCGGCGGCGGTGGTGGCGGCGGACGTCAGCGTCGTGATGGCCCCCAGCGTGGTGCCGACTTGCGTTATGGCATCGAAATCTCCCTCGAAGACGCCGCCCACGGCATCGAGCGCGAGATCGAATACGATCGCCAAGCCATCTGTAAAACCTGCACTGGCAGTGGTTCCGCCAGCGGCTCCGGTAAAAAGTCCTGCCGCACCTGTGGCGGTGTCGGTCAGGTCATTTCCTCACGCGGCTTCTTCCAGATCCAGCAAAACTGCCCCGACTGCCAGGGCAGTGGCGAAGTCATCAGCGATCCCTGCAAGCCCTGCTCTGGCAGCGGTCGCACCAAAGAGCGCACCAAAATCCGCGTCAAAATCCCCGCTGGTATCGAGGACGGTTCCCGTCTCCGTTCCGGTAGCAATGGCGACTACGGCGCGAAAGGTGGCCCTGCTGGTGACCTCTACATCGTCGTTCAAATCAAGGCTCACGATCTCTTCGAGCGTGAGGGAGATGACCTCCACTGCCAGATGCCTCTCAGCTTCAGCACTGCTGCTCTAGGTGGTGAGACCACCGTCCCCACATTGGAGGGCAAAGCCACGCTGAAAGTCCCCACAGGCACTCAAAACGGCACCACCTTCCGCCTGCGTGGCAAAGGCATCAAAACCCTCGGCGAAACCAACCACGGCGACCTCTACGTCCACGTCACCATTGCAGTGCCTACCAAGCTCAGCGCCGAACAAAAAGCACATCTCGAAGCCTTCGCCCAATCCTTTGGTGAAACCCACAGCAGCACCATGGAAGAAAGCTTCTTCGAGAAAGCCAAGAAGTTCTTCAAGTAGCTTTTTGATCTAGGTTTCAACAGAAAAGCCCGCATCACGGAGGTGATGCGGGCTTTTTAACAAGTTGGTGAAAAGTCAGTCTTACTTGCTGTTCTCAGCGAACTGGGCGTCGAAGATGATTTTGCTCGATGGGAAGTCGAGCTTCTTCACGAAGGCTGCGGACTCGGTGGCACCGAACTCGCGGTCCATGGCTCCGTCTTCCCACTCGACACTGAGCGGGCCGCCGTAGTTGATGTCGTTGAGCGCGCGGATGATCTTCTCGAAGTTGATGTTGCCACGACCCATGGACTTGAAGTCCCAGTAGCGGCTTGGCTTGTGGAAATCGACGTGACCGCCGAACACACCGGCATCGCCACCGAGATTCCAGGCCACGTCCTTCATGTGGACGTGGAAAATGCGGTCGCTGAACTTGTAGAGGAACTTCACATAATCGACGCCCTGATAACCAAAGTGGCTCGGGTCGTAGTTGAAGCCGAAAGCGGGGTGGTAATCCACCGCCTGAAGCGCGCGCTCGGCGCTGGCGATGTCGAAAGCGATCTCGGTCGGGTGAACTTCCAGCGCGTAGCGGATGCCGAGCTTTTGATACTCGTCAAAGATGGGGGTGAAGCGCTTGGCGAAGTCTTTGTAGCCTGCCTCGATCTGGCCGGGGAGGTTCGGCGGGAAGGAGTAGCAAAGGTGCCAGATGCTGCTGCCGGTGAAGCCGTTGACGACGCTGACGCCGAAACGCTTTGCAGCCTGGGCGGTCTTGATGAGTTCTTTCGCGGCACGGCGGCGCACGCCTTCGGGTTTGCCATCGCCATAGATATGAGCCGGCAGGATCTGCGCGTGACGTGGGTCGATGTTATCACACACGGCCTGCCCCACGAGATGAGTGGAGATGGCGTGGCACTGCATCCCTGCGGCCTTCAATTTTGCGCGCTTCGTGTCGCAGTACTTTTGGTTGGCCTTGTCCACTTCAAAGTGGTCGCCCCAGCAGCCTAGCTCGACGCCATCATAGCCAAAGGACTTGGCTTTCTCGACAATGGTGTCGAAAGGAAGGTCGGCCCACTGGCCGGTGAAAAGAGTGACGGGTCTAGCCATAATCGTTGCTGTGTTTGAGTTCAGGGTTCTCGGTTCAGAGTTTGAGTCGGAAAATCGACAGGCCCCGATTCTCTATGGCGCGCTTTGATTGGCAAACGAAATGTCAGGGATTGCTCGGGCTGCTACGGCACATGCACTGCCAGCCAGAGCGTGTCGGGCGTGGTTTTGACCACTCGATGCCGGACATGGCGTGGAATGGTGACATGGTCACCTGGGTGCATCGTGATCGGCTCTTGATCTTGGACTTCGAGCACTGCCTCACCCCGCACGACCATGACCCATTCATCACTTGGCTGATCATACCAGAAGCCTTCCGGAGTGGCCTGACCATGGGAGGTGATGCGCTCGATCTTCACGCCTGATTTCTCAAAGAGTGTGGTGAATTTTTCCTCAGAAGTGTCGAGATCGAGGTGGGTGAAGAGGGAGGTGGTTTGAAGCATGGCGGGTGAAAGGTGTGTGGCGAAAATGTTGATTAAAAAGCGTGCATCATGATCTCAAGTTTGGTTAGAATTTCAGGCGGCGGCATTTGACGCCCTCTGTTCATACAGCGGGACTATGGTGAACTGTCACCAGTGTTATTCAACGTTCGACGCCCATGCCCAAGCTCAAATCGACACTTCCTTCGGGTCAAAAAATCTCTCTGGATGCCCGGCCAGATCGACTCGATCTCCGTGACCGACTTTATGTGCCGCGTTTGCGTAATTTGCCTTCGCAGTATCCTGATGCTGAGTTTATCGACACGCATTTTCCCAGCTACAAGAAGCTGGTTTTGGATCAAGGGGTCGAAGGTGCCTGCACGGGCTTTGGTCTATCAACTGGCCCGCATTTATGATGAGTGGGGCGGCGAGGACTATGAGGGGTCGAGCTGCCGTGGGGCGATGAAGGGCTGGCACCGCCACGGTGTGTGTCTGCGCTCGCTTTGGGATGACAAGAGCGGCAAGCCGCTGACGCCTGATCCGGGCTGGAGCAAAGACGCCATCAGTCTGCCAATCGGGGCTTACTTTCGTATCGAGACACGCTCTCTGACGGACATTCAATCAGCCATCACTGAGGCTGGGGCGGTCTATGTCTCAGCAGAGGTGCATGATGGCTGGGATCTGCCGGAGACGGACTCGCTTGTCAAAATCCCACGCAAGAATAAGGCGGGAAAAAATCACAAGATGATCGGTGGTCATGCATTCGCCATCGTTGGTTACCAGCAAGAGGGATTCATCGTGCAAAACTCCTGGGGATCGAAGTGGGGTTACGGTGGTTTCGCCATACTTCAATATGACGACTGGCTGGAGCATGCGAGTGATGCGTGGGTGGCCACGCTGGGGGCTCCGCTGTCTCCAGCATTTGTTTCACCCATCCACATGAGCGGCATCAGCCTGGAGCAGCGTGCGATGAAGCCGAGTTCCTTTTCCTTCTTTGGTCTCGGTGCTCCGAGTAAATCGGCGATCCCGAATACGCCTGCTCCATGGAATGAAGGTAAGTCGTACCAGCACAGTCTTGTCTTTGGTAACAACGGGCATCTGAAGCGCAATCTGGTCGAGGCGCTGGATGCTGAGCAGGAATTAAAGAAGATCTCTGAGGAGCTACCTTTGGTCTGGATGGAAAAAGCCAAAGCGAACCGCAAGATCGTCATCTATGCGCATGGCGGGCTTAACTCTGAGACAGATGCTTTGAAGCGTGTGGCACGCATGGGACCGTACTTTTTAGACAATGATGTCTATCCGCTCTTCTACGTTTGGAAGTCGGGCTTGGAAGAGACGCTTGGTAACATCTTGCTTGAGTTCGCTGGGGACATCCTCGGACGCCCGCTTGAAGGGCCTGCCTCAGGATTCATGGCTGAACTGCGTGAGAAGGCGAAACGATTCGCCAACGCGCTGAGTGAGGTCTCGGACACAGCTTTTGAAAAAGCCTGCCAAGCCCTGCGTGCGCGTGGTCTGTGGTCAGAGATGAAGGAGAACGCCGCACTCGCCACACGGCCAGGGCGCGGTCTGACTTTGCTGGTGCAGTCGCTGATTGTATTGAAAAAAGCCTATCCAGATGTCGAGGTCCATCTCATCGGTCACTCGGCGGGTTGCATCGTGCATGGTCATTTGGTGGAGCTGATGCGGCAGGAGTCTCTGACCGTGGCCTCCTGCCATCTCTATGCTCCAGCCTGCACCGTGCCGTTTGCTTTGGAGAAGTACAAACCTGCGCTGGGTAATAAACTGGCCTTCGCTGACTTCTACTGTCACCTCATGAGCGATGAGCGTGAAAAGGATGACAACGTGGCATCTCTCTACCGCAAATCCCTCTTGTATCTCGTCAGCCGAGCGCTGGAGGTCGAGCACAAGATGCCCCTGCTGGGCATGGAGAACATCTGGAATGCAGGCCTGGACGCGGGTAACCCGATCTCTTCAGATCGACTGCCCGAGGTTAAAAAATGGCGCAACTTGATGTCCGACTGGCAGCAGACGGCTAACTATCAAGTCCACAAGATGAAGCAGGTCAGCAACAGCACGAAAACGAAAGAGGATCTCGGTCACGGCAGCTTTGATAACGACATCAACATCATCGGCTCCACGCTCAAAATCATCCGAGGCAAAGACCTGAAGAAGCCAATCATCGACCTGCGTTTTTGATATAAAGAAGTGCCCATAGGCCTACTGCAAACGCCAGGGCAATCAGCACCCACGGCACGCCTGTCAGCTTGCCACTGCCTGCCTGCGGTAGGGTGGTCACGGTGACTGGCGCGGCGGCTTGTACAAGATGGGCGAGGCTCGGCAACTCGCGCTCCAGCAGCGGTGAGGCTTTGGCGAGGGCTTTCCAATCCGCCGTCAGCAGCAGGTCGGTACCGGGGTTTTGCTCCTTCACCTGGCAGGAGCATTTACCGATGAGAAATGTCGCCGCCTGCTCGATGGTTTCAGCCTGGATGCCTTTCCCAACGAGCGCATACAGAGCACGGCCCCGGCCAAAGATAGGGAATACCATGGGGTCGCGGACAGCGGCAAGATCTGGCTCGGTGCTCAGCAGCATCTGAGTGAAGGTGCTCTCAGCCGCATCGCTTCGGGAGATGCGCAGCAATGAGAACTCCAGACGCAAATCATCCTGGCTGACCGAGACGAGGCCATTGGCAATGTCCAATTGATCCAACTCCGGCAGCGACATGACGCTCATGAGGTAATCGAGTCGCTCCTGCAGCAGCTTGGCCGTAGCGCCATCACGCACAGCATCACCAGAGTCGAGCATGACCCACACGGCGCTTTGGCCATCACCAAGTCGCTCGACGATTTCTTGGCGGGCGGGCGAGTTTGTGAGATGAAGCTTTGTGGCATCAGCTAGTGGAGCCGTGGTGATCGTCGTGTTTAAACCACTGCTGCGTGGGAAACGCAGCACGAGCTGTGGCAGCACGGTAGCCTGCGCCTGCTGCTTCCAGACATCGAGCAACTCAGGACTCATCTCTGAAGCGACATCCACATGAGTGATGCTGATGTTTGGCCGCACGGGATCGTCAGCCTTGGACCGCAGCGCTTGAATTTGTGCCTGTTGCTCGGCAGTGAGTGCTCCGCGGTGGAAGATGATGGCTTGAAAAGGATCTGCCTCCCAATGCTCCAATGCATAACGAAACACTGGCACGGAGCAGGCCCAAGCCGCAGCCGCCATGAATGCGATCATGACAAGTAGCCGTGAAATCGCGTGTAAAGATTGGTGTGGGATCATCATGAAGGTGGATAGCGGCGGGCAGGAGCAAACGTTTGATGGAGCCGCCTCATTGCACCACCACAACGACGGCTCATCACCACTGCCATGAAAGCGCTCCACTGTCTCCTGCTCACCGCTGCTCTACTAACCGCTGCACGCGCCGACTGGCCCACCTATCTGCATGACAACAGCCGAGTCGGTCACACGGAAGAGGCGCTCAAGGCACCGCTGGCTTCACGCTGGGAATATGTTTCACCCTCTGCACCGCAGATGGCTTGGGCAGGCGAAGATGGGCGTGTTGTGGAAGGCATGGAACTCTTCAATCGCGTCCGCTTTGATGATGCTTTCCATGTCGCGATCAGCGGAGGACGTGTGTTTTTTGGCTCCACCGTCGATGGGCGCGTGCAGTGTCGTGATCTCGCCACAGGCAAAGAGGAGTGGGCTTTCTTCACCAACGGTCCCGTGCGCCTCGCGCCGACGATTAGCGACGGTCGTGTCTATGTCGGCTCGGATGATGGGTATGCGTATTGCCTCGATGCAAAAAGCGGCGCGCTCGTGTGGAAGCTGCGCGCGGGGCCGAATGATGAGCGCATCCTGGCTCGTGGTCGTATGATCTCACGCTGGCCTGTGCGCACGGGTTTGCTGATTAATGATGGCTCGGCCTACTTCGGTGCGGGTGTGTTTCCGCATGAGAACATTTTCCTTTATGCCGTCGATGCCACCACGGGCAAAGTGCAGTGGAAGAATGACGCGATCAGTCAGGAAGATGCTGGTCGCAATGATCTCTCCCCGCAGGGCTACCTGCTAGCCACTAAAGAGCTGCTGTTTGTGCCGTCGGGCCGCGCGCTTTCGGTGGCCTTTGATCGGAAGACCGGCAAGCAAGTGAACAAGCCAACGCCCGGCTGGCGCGGTGATGCAGGTGGGCAGATCGGTGGCACGCAGGCGATGCTGGTCGATGATCAAATCTTGGCTGTGGGCGAGCATCAGATCCTCTCGCTGGATCAGAAGACGGGCAAAACGGGTTACGCTTGGTTTCTCGGCACGCAGATGACGATGACGGGCAATGCGGGCTTCATGGCCACGGGCAAAGACATCGTGGCAATCGACCGCGAAAAGCACGCTGAGGGTACACGTGAGCGTCATGCCATCGAGATGGCGGCGACCAAAATCTCGGGTGATCTACGCAAGCATGCCGCGCTCACGGAATTGAAGAAGGTGGCTAAGATCGAAGCCGAAATCAAAGCCGCCAAGCCTGCTGAAGTTGAGGCTTTGCAAAAGGCACTGACGACCGCCGCGCAGAAGTATGAACCACTGCGTTTGGACTATCAGACAAAGAAGGACAAGCTGGCCGAGCACAAGCAACGCCTCTCTGAGATGAAGGACATCGGCATCAAGTGGCGGTGGCCATCGGCGCATGAGTCCGCGCTGATTCATGCGGGTGGCACGCTGGTGGTCGGTGGGAAAAATGAAGTCGTCTGTCTTGATGTCGAAACCGGCAAGCCGCTGTGGAAGAGTAAGGTCGAAGGTGAAGCACGCGGGCTCGCTGTGTCGGATGGACATCTCATCGTCAGCACCACGGCTGGTCGCGTGTATGCCTTTGCGGATGCTTCACGCGGGAACATGCCAGCCCTCGCCGAGATTTCGAAGATCGACGCTGATCCATTTCCAAAAGATACGCTGAGTGACATTTATGCAGCAGCGGCTGAAGAGATCCTGAAGGCTACAAAAGTGAAGCACGGCTTCTGCCTCGTGCTCGGCAGCGAGCAGGGGCGACTCGCGTATGAGATCGCTAAACGCAGTGATCTGTCTGTGTTCGGCGTGGAGCCGGATGAGGCAAAAGTGAAGTCTTCACGCGAAGCTCTGCTGCGCACTGGCCTGTATGGCTCACGCATCAGCATTGATCATCTCGATCTCTCGATGGTACCGTATTCGAGCTTCTTCGCGAACCTCGTCGTGTCAGATTCACTGCTGCTCACGGGCAATGTGCCGGGCATTCCAGTAGAAGTGGCACGCACATTGAAACCTATCGGTGGTGTGATTTGCCTCGGCGCGGTAGGGAAGGAAACCAATGCCGCCGAATGGCTCGCGAGCACCAAGTTGACCGATGAGAAAGCGACGATCACCAAGTCGGGCGATTGGACGTTGCTCACGCGCGCGGCTTTGCCAGGAGCGGACTCTTGGTCGCATCAATACGGCAACGCGGCGAACACTAGCAGCAACAATGACCAGCGAGTCAAAGGCGGACTGAATGTGCTCTGGTATGGTGACCCGGGACCGGGTGAATCGGTGAATCGTCATGATGGAGCCGTGGGGCCGCTGTCAGTGAACGGGCGCCTCTTTACACAGGGCGAAAAGAGCATCCAAGCTCATGATGCATTCAACGGACAGTTTCTTTGGGAGGTTAAGAACCCAGGAGCGATGCGTATCGGCGTTTTCAATTCCCGTGAGCCTGGCAACATGGCGGCGAGCGATGATTATCTCTTCATGCTGCTGGAGGACAAGTGCCTGCAATTCGATGCTGCCACGGGCAAGACAGTGCGTGAGTTAAAAATACCTGGAGACAGCAAACCTAACCTCGAATGGGGCTACATCGCTTACTATGAAGGACTGCTTTACGGTACCGTGACTCAGCGCGTAGAAAATGCGTCTGAACAAGCGCGGCGGGGCAAGAGCGCATCCATCTCCACCGACACGCTCTTTGCTTATGATGTGAAGACAGGTGTGCTGAAGTGGACGTATCAGGGCAAGTACATCTCTCATGTCTCCATCGCCATTGGAGATGGGCGTGTGTATTTTATCGATGCCACACTGACGCCCGCGCAACGTGAGGTTTTGCTAAAGGAGGACAAGACTGAACTCGCCAAACTCACCGGCAAAGCGCGTGACATTGCTGAAGAGCGCACAAAGAAAGCTGATC
Organism: Prosthecobacter sp.; assembly: GCA_040081325.1. Lineage (GTDB taxonomy): Bacteria > Verrucomicrobiota > Verrucomicrobiia > Verrucomicrobiales > Verrucomicrobiaceae > Prosthecobacter. The sequence continues at coordinate 1,561 of JBEBGU010000079.1, read as the reverse complement.
TTCGACTGGCCGTGGCGCTTGATGCTAAACAAGGCACGCAGCTATGGGCCAAGCCTGTGGACGTGACGGATTGCAGTGAGATCGGCATTGGCGGTGGCGCGCTGACGATGATGTATCAGAATGGCCACCTCGTGCTCGGTGGTGCGAACGCGAATGGTCACTACTGGGAGCAGTTTCTCTCAGGTGAGTTTGCCCGCCGCCGACTCGTGGTGCTCGATGCTGTGAAGGGTGAGAAGATCGGGGCTAAGGACGCGAATTATCGCAATCGGCCCATCGTCATCAACAACGAGATCATCGCCGAGCCGTGGGCTTATGACCTTTATACCGGCGAACAAAAGATGCGCACACATCCGCTGACGGGCGAGAAGTCGCCGTGGATGTTTGCTCGCCCAGGGCATCACTGCGGAGCCCTTTCAGCTAGCGCGAACATGATGTTCTTCCGCTCGAAATCGACGGCCTACTACAACATGGATGAAGATAAAGGCACTGAGCACTTTGCCGGCCAGCGCCTCGGCTGCTGGATCAACACCATTCCTGCCAACGGTCTCGTCATGGTGCCCGAGGCCAGCGCTGGCTGCGTGTGTCTTTTTTCCATCGCATCGACCATCGTCTTCGAGCCGCGTGCGGATCGCATGAGTTGGGGTGTTTACAGTGCCAATGGAGCCACCACGCCCGTGCAGCACATGGCGCTGAATTTTGGTGCGCCGGGAGACCGCCGTGATGCCCATGGCAAGCTCTGGCTTGGCTACCCGCGCCCGTCGTCACGCGCAGGCATCGACCTGCCGCTGGATCTGAAACACAGCTTTGCCAAAGGCGGCGAGTTCTATGCCTTCAACGAAGAATCCTATAAGATCACGGCCACAGAGAATCCGTGGATCTTCACCTCTGGCGCGCGCGGCCTCGCTCACGCCGAGCTTCCGCTCATCGGCAAGGGGCAGAAGTCCGAGACTTATACCGTGCGTCTTTACTTCGCCGCGCCTGAGGGCGACAAGCCCGGCCAGCGCGTCTTCGACGTGCAGCTTCAGGGCAAGACAGTGATGAAGGCTCTGGATGTGACCGTTAAAACTGGCGGTGCCAAACATGCGCTAATTGAGGAGTTTGAGCGGATCGCTGTGACGGACAATTTGCTACTCGAACTGGTGCCTGCGCAGACCAATCCTGATGTAGCCTACCAGCCCGTGCTTTGCGGCATCGAAGTCCTGCGCACTGACGCCAAAGAGATCAAAGGTGGCGTGGCTGAGCGGTGATGCCTCAGCGAGTACTTGCCATGCAGAGTAACTCCGTGTGAAATGAATCAGCCATGCAAATGCTCCTGCTTTTCCTCACATCTTTGATCTTTTGTTCTGCCCTATCAGCTCAGGAGAGTGTGCATTACTTTGATGAGGCAACGATGCGTCATATCACGCTGAAGAAGGCGGAGTTTGGCAATACGGAGATCACGGTACGCTTTGCTGGTGATCCTGGCTCGGCTGCAACGTGGGTGGGGAACGGGCTGCGAAAAGATAAGCTGCTGCAGTTTTCTCGAATCGTAGGTGAGGGTGAAGATCGTGGAACTTTTTTC
>JBEBGU010000779.1:0-2696 GCA_040081325.1 Prosthecobacter sp. | reverse complement strand
CCTCTCGCTCTTGCTTGGTCTCGATGACAACATCGGTCGCCTCACGGCAGAGCTCAAAGCCAAGCATCCGAACACACTCGTGTTCTTCTTCAGCGACAACGGCGGCTCTGGACGCAAGCCGTTCTTCGCCTACAACACCGGCATCAACACGCCCCTGCGCGGCGACAAAGGCCAGACACTCGAAGGCGGCATCCGCGTGCCATTTTTTGTGAGCTGGCCCGGCCAACTACCCGCAGGCAAGACCTATGATCACCCTGTCAGTGCCATGGACGTGCTGCCGACGGCGGTCGCCGCGGCTTCTTCGATTAGCGGGCAAAGTGACGTCGAGGGCATCAATCTTCTGCCCTATCTTCAAGGTGAAAAAACCAGCGTGCCACATGCAACACTCGCATGGCGATTCGGCCCGCAGAAAGCCCTTCGTAAGGGCAACTGGAAGCTCGTCGATGTCCGCGACATGGAAGCCAAAACGCAATCCGGCTGGCAACTCTATGATCTCAGTGCCGACATCGGCGAAGCAAACAATCTCGCCGCCGAGAAGCCTGAAATCGTCGCCGAACTAACCCGCGAGTGGGACGCATGGGACAAGAAAAACATCGCACCCCTTTGGCATGGCAGCCCCAGCGAGGACCCAACCTCGCCACAAAAAATCACAGGAAAACCAAAGAAGAAAACGCGATGAACGCTGCCACAATCATGAAACTCCTTTTAGCGATCCTCTTCACTCTTCACAGCTTTGCCACGGCCCAAACCATCGTCAGTATTGCAGGCGAGGATTTTCACATCAATGGCAAGCCCACCTATGCAGGCCGCGAATGGAAGGGCCATCGCGTCGAAGGCCTGCTGCTGAACTCACGCATGGTGCAGGCCACCTACGACGATCTAAATCCCGAAAGCGCCAAGCGCTGGGCCTACGCCGACACGGGCAAATGGGATGCCGAGCGCAACGTCAGCGAATTCATTGCCGCCATGCCCGAGTGGCACAAAAAAGGCCTGCTCGCCGTCACTCTCAATTTTCAAGGTGGCTCACCGGAGGGCTACTCAAAAACACAACCCTGGATCAGCGGCGCCTTCAATGAAGAGGGTAGCCTTCGCCCCGAGTTCACAGGCCGAATGAAGCGCGTGCTCGATGCCGCTGATGCCAACGGCATGGTCGTCATCCTCGGCTACTTTTACTTTGGTCAAGACCAGCGCCTCAAAGACGAAGCAGCCGTCATTCGTGCTACCGATGAAGCGACGAAGTGGCTGCTGGACGGAGGCTGGCGCAACGTCCTCGTCGAAGTGAACAACGAAACGAACGTGAAGGCTTACGATCACGACATCCTGCGCCCCGCCCGCATTCATGAACTCATCGACCGTGTGCACAAAACGGAGCGTGATGGTCGCCGTCTGCTCGTCGGCACCAGTTATGGCGGCGGCGGCATACCAGAGGGAAATGTCGTCCACGCCTCCGATTTTCTTTTGCTCCATGGCAACGGCGTCAAAGACCCTGCCCGCATTACCGAGCTGATCAAACAAACCCGCGCCGTGGCGGGTTACAAACCCATGCCGATCCTCTTCAATGAAGACGATCACGAGAACTTTGATGAACCTGCGAACAACTTTGCCTCAGCCATCGCCGATCACGTTTCCTGGGGTTGGTTTGATTACCGCCGCAAAGGTGAAGCACTCGAAGAAGGCTACCAATCCCCACCTGTAAACTGGGGCATTTCATCAGCCCGCAAGCGCGCCTTTTTTAACTACCTCGCCGAGATCACTGGCTCAAAATGAACCTCGGGCTTCGATCAACCAACATCATGCAGATGCTTGTCGGTATTGCTGTGGAGCAATGGGTCCGCTATGCACTCTTCGCCGGCATCGCCTGGCTGCTGGCCTATGTGTTCTTCAAAAAGCGTTGGTGGCGGCGGAAGATCATCCAGCGTGATCCAGCGGCTGCTGATGTGCGGCGTGAGCTGATGTGGTCCCTGCTCACTGTGGTCATTTATAGTCTTGTGGGCACAGCCACTCTCCTGATCGGGAAGCAGGGTGGAATGCAGTTTTACAAGAAGATCGACGCACACGGCTGGCTCTGGTTTTTCGGCAGCATCGTCATCGCCATCATCGTGCATGACACCTACTTCTACTGGACTCACCGGCTCATGCATCATCGGCGGCTGTTTCGCTGGTTTCACCGCGTGCATCATGAGAGCACCAATCCAAGCCCCTGGGCCGCGTATTCCTTTGCGCCGCTGGAAGCAGCCGTGCAGGCGGGCATTTTTCCGCTGCTGGCCTTCACACTGCCCATGCATCCCTTCGCGTTCATGCTCTTCATGATCTGGCAGATTACCTTCAATGTCCTGGGTCACACTGGGTTTGAATACTTTCCTTCCTGGCTGATGAAAACGTGGCTCGGCAAGTTCCTCAACACGCCCACCAATCACATCCAGCACCACGAAAAATTTACCGGCAACTACGGCCTCTACTTCAACTACTGGGACCGCATCATGGGCACCAACCACAAAGACTACGAAGCCCGCTTTCACGAAGTCACCACGCGTCCTCACACCCACTCATGAAAACAAGCTTCCGCGCCCTTATCTTTGCCACACTCGTCACCACTCCGCTCATCGCCGCCGACTGGCCCGCGTGGCGTGGGCCTACCGGCAACGGTCATGCGGCAGCGGGTCAAACACTGCCGGTGAAGTGGAGCGAGGGCGACG
>JBEBGU010000778.1:0-2702 GCA_040081325.1 Prosthecobacter sp. | reverse complement strand
CACCTCATGTTCCTTATGATGCCTCCGTGCTGGATCGCATCCGGCAAAACTCCCGCGCCCAGGCATGAGTCTCGGGATCTTCATCGCCAGGAGGGCTGAGCAGGACATGACTCTGCAATACCGCTAGTATCTGGAAAATGCCGATCTCGATGTTGCCGAGCGTTATCTGCTCGCTGTCCATGAAACGATCCAGAGCATCGCCGAGCAGCCCGACCTCGGCATTCGCCGCCACTTCGCCGCCCCAGAACTCGCCAGCATTCGCAGCATCCAGATTCGGAAACCCTTCGACCGTCATCTGCTCTTCTACTGGGACGGCAGCACCCTCCGCATCGAGCGCGTCATGCACGGAGCCAGAGATCTACCACGTCGGCTGATCCAGGAGCCAGAAGACTGGTCGCTTACTGCCACCCCAGCCCCCTGCATCTCTGCGGGCTTCTTTTCTCTCGCAGTGTCTTCTTCAAGGCCGCCTGATGGAGCGCGCCCGTAAGTCCGTCTTTTTTTCTATACAAAGGGGGGCCGTTTCATTTTAAATGCCCGACATGCCAGACGAACCCACCGATCTCCATGAAAGTGTGATGGAAACAGAGGCAGACGCCGCCCCTGATGTGGAGGAGATCGAAGATTGGACCGCTGAAGTCGAGGAGGCGAATTTCGACTACCTTCACGAGGTCTCCGGCGGGGAGATCAATGACGCGGAGGATGGTGAGCGGTTTCAGAAGCAACTGCAAACCTGGCTCTGCAAACAGTCGGAAGATGCCGCCTGTGTGGTCATTCTCCGCATGAGAAACATCATTCTTGAGGCGGCCGGACGGCAGGGGATTGTCGAAACCAAGGATCTTCCGGAGCCCATCCAGTCAACGCTCAGCGAGCTATCACTCTCCTTGGCCGGACATCACATCAAAGCAGTCAACACCCGCATCACGAAGGAATTGCGCCATCTGCGCGCAGCCCAGCGCATCCCGTTTTATGATCAGGTGATTGAGGACCTGACCCTGGCAGAGACTTACGCGCTGGACGCCCAACCGCCGGAACGCGCCGGGTTTCTCAAACTCGCGCGTTCTCTGCGTGGCGACTGCCACCGCGCCTGCCAGGCCCTGCGTCGGCACCATCGCGCGTGATCCATGGGGTGCCCTGGCCACCTGAAAGGTGTCTGTTCTCTCCCACCCATTCATCTCTGATGTTTTCTTTTCTCTCGCGGTGTTGATCTCCGTAGCCGCAGGCGTCAGCACGCCGGGCTTGGGAACGGACCCGAAAGCCGTCCCAGCATGGACCACCGCAAGAGTTCAGAAAACCGCAAGAGCCTGACAAGGAACTGTTCACTTTTAACCCTTAACTCTGTTCCCTCCTCCGCCTCCTGTTCAAAACTCCCCGTCCCGGCAGCCCAGCCTATTCACAGGAGGTCACAGAGAGAACAGAGGCATGAACAGCTTTACGCACTCAACGCTCAACGCATAACCTCTAACTCCTAACTCCTAACTCCTAACTCCTAACCCATAACCCTTCCACTAACCCTTCCACTAACCCTTTCACTAACCCTTCCACTAACCCTTCACTCCTAACCCTTCCCCCTCTCTTCCACCTCTTCATCCATGAGGCCAAATCCAGGCCAGGGATGATTCATCGTTCAAAGGTGGCGGTGCCGGTCTGATGGCGCTCTTGTCCTGGCAGGGCTCCGGAACAACCTCAAAACGGGAATTCCGCCAAATGAATCACCTGACACCTTTCAATGAAGTCGGGCATAAATGCAGGCTGGTGGAGGGCTCAATCATTGGACTTTGCTTCTGGGCCAAACGTGGTTTAGCCACACTTCATTGTGGACGAATCAGATTCTCCCACAGTTCGTTTGTGGATGAACGGGGTTGAGTTGAGGTAAAAGTGGGCCGTTCACGAAAAGAAGGGTTTTGGATGAATGAGGAGATGGAACTGAAAAAGTCCTCGGAGGTCAAGCCTTGGGTTCTGAATGTGCCATTCCGCATCCAACCTGTCTCAGAGGCTTTCGCAAGGTCGGTGAACTCGGAAGGAGTCCAGCAGCACCAGCCGTCGGGCAGCTAGGGCTGGGAAGGCCATTAGTCAGAGAGTTGCACACCGACCCAATTCTCATATTGCAAGCAGCAGGGGCATTATGGCAGACTAAAACCTACTATGAATGGAAAAGAGTTTTCTACTGACCCAATCAACGCAGATATAGAAGCACTGATCAGAGCTGTTGCGAGCGGGACCGCCGTTGTATTTGTGGGTGCTGGTATTTCGAAAGCATCAAATTTACCAGATTGGGCTGGACTCCTTTCCAAATGCCTAAACAAAGCGGAAGAACACTCATTGTCGGTGAAGGATAACATCCTCATTTCAAGCATCTACGAGAGCCTTGAATCGATTAGAGACGGATTGGAACACCTCAAACAAAAGTTCGAACCAGCTAACCATAGCCTCATTTATTTAGAAAGATTAAATGCAAGTAAAACAGCTTTCCCACCCGCATCCAACGTCCGCCAGCTACGGGATGAACTCAAGAGGCTAAAAACAATGAAGGAGGCTCCTTTCACGGCTGAGATGGAAACTTGCTCCAAGTTGCTCAGCACTTTTTGTGAACAGCCATGGAAGTGGGAACGAACCAGACAATTGTTCGAGGAGAAGAACTTTTTGATGGTAGCAGAGCTTTTACACAAAGGCCTAGGAGCTGCTCAGCTTGCAAATTATATATC
>JBEBGU010000078.1:0-10192 GCA_040081325.1 Prosthecobacter sp. | reverse complement strand
GTATTGATGTGTGAGGCGTTCGATTGGCGCATCTCGTTGCGTTTGGTGTGGCACACCATGATCTCATCCTCACCCCTCCATCGCCGCCAATTCATCGGAACCACCGCAGCCGCTGTTGGCGGTCTTTTTGTGTCAGACGCTTCGACATTGCACGCTGAGCCAGCATCCACGGAGCATTTCTGGTATCGCCTTCAGCCGGACGGGCCTTACATCGACTCACAGCGCGATAATAAGGCGTTTGGGTTCGGTGGCGGGAAGATTTTCTTGTCGGAGGACAGTGGCAAGACGTGGCCGCACAGCGCGGCATTCGCAGAGGCTGATAAGATCACCTTCAGTGTCATTCTGAAGAATGGGAACATCCTCTTTGCCACGCTGGCGCAGCTTTTCCTCAGCACGGACAACCTCAAAACGCACCGGCCCATCACGGTGAAGAATTTCGACGGTAGCGACTACATTCCGCACACGCCCGTGAATCCTGAGCAACCGGGTTGGTATTTCCATTCGCTCGATGGCGAGCACTGCTTCGAGGCCGATGGCAAGGAAATGCTCGTGTGGGGGAACTACTGCAACGTGCTCGGCGGCCCGGTGCCAGTGAACATCTATTACTCCACCGATAACGGCCAGACGGTGAAGCTGGCGTATGCTTTTGGACAAAATCCCAAGTTCCAACAGAAGGATGCGGCGCCGGAGAACTTCATCGGCAATCCCAACAACAAGCTCATCGCCCGCCACGTCCACAACGTGACCTACAACCCCGCAGAGAATGCCTTCTACGCCTGCACCGGCGACATCGACCGCACGCATGGCAAGGAGGTTCACTGGCTGCGCGGCACCTACGATGCCAAGGCCGATGCGTGGGACTGGAAGCACGTCATCTCGGTGGATTCGAACTCCCGCTTCAAATGTGGCGGCATCAACTTCATCGACGGCAAATGTTACTGGATCGCAGACGCGAACGGCCCCGCTCTCGCCAATAGGCACGACCGTGGCATCTTCATGTGCGATCCGCAGGACATCACCGACAAGTCCAAGCACACGCTGCTGTTCAATCCCATGTTTGAATCCGCCAACATGCTCGTGCAGGACGGCGTCATGCTCGCCACGCACTGCGCACCGGCCTCGACCTATGCCTGCGGCATCATCTACTCTCCCGACATGGGCAAGACCTGGGCACAATACGACCTCAAAGTGTTCGGCCCGCGCTCCGGCTGCCGCATTCATCGGAAAAACAGCGACGGCTGGTTCCGCATGGACCTGCGCAAAGGCTGGATCGAGCGCGCCGAGGTGTTGTTTATCAAACCGAAGGTGTGAAAAGCGCGAAACTGCGTCGTTAATGTGGGAGCAATGATGTCCCCTTTTCTCAATCGTATTTCGCTGGCGTTTCTCGTCGCCAGCACCGCGCACGCAGTTGATTTCAATCGCGAAGTGAGGCCGGTGCTCGCGCAGCAGTGCTTCGCTTGTCACGGTATGGATGACCACGCGCGGAAGGGCAAGCTGCGTCTCGATTTGCGTGATTCGGCTGTGGGTGCGGGGAAATCGGGTGAACTCGCGATTGTTCCTGGCAAACCGGAGACGAGTGAGATCATCAAGCGACTTCTTTCCACGGATGAAGATGAGCAAATGCCGCCGCCGCATACGAAGAAGGTCGTTTCGGAGAAGGATAAGGCCATCCTAAAGCAATGGATCACCGAAGGGGCCAAGTATGAGGCGCATTGGGCTTACACGCCTCCAAATGCGACTGCAGATGCCAAGGCGAGTATCGATGGATTCATTCAGGAACGACTCGCCAAAGAAGGCTTGAAGCTCTCAGCCGAGGCGGATCGCTACACGCTTGTTCGTCGCGTCTATCTCGATCTCATCGGCTTGCCGCCCACGCCTGCGGAAGCGGATGCCTTTGTGAATGACAAATTGCCGGATGCATATGACAAGCTCGTGGACTCACTCCTCGCCTCCAAACAATACGGCGAGCGCTGGGCACGCCGCTGGCTCGATCTCGCGCGATACGCCGACACGAACGGTTTTGAAAAGGATCGCCCGCGTAGCATTTGGCCGTATCGCGATTGGGTGGTGAAGGCGCTGAATGACGACATGCCTTTTGATCAGTTCAGCATCAAGCAGATCGCTGGCGACATGTTGCCGAAGGCCACGCCAGAGGATCTCATCGCCACAGGTTTTCATCGCAACACCATGCTCAATGAAGAGGGCGGCATCGATCCGAATGAGTACCGTTTTTACGCCATGGTGGACCGCGTCAGCGTCACGGGCACAACGTGGATGGGCCTGACCATGAACTGCTGCCAGTGCCACACGCACAAATACGATCCCATCCTGCACACCGACTACTATAGCACCATGGCGCTGTTGAACAACGCCACCGAACCGACCTATCACATTCCCACGCCCGACATCGAAGCCCAAAAGAAAGCGCAGGCCGAGAAGATCGCCAAACTGGAGGCTGAATTGCCTTCTAAGTTTCCCAGTGGTGCCGCTGCGATGCAAAGCCGCCTCGCAGGCTGGATCGAGGGTGAATCGCATCGCGCTTCCAAGTGGCAAATCATTCGTCCCACGAAGATGGAGACCACCATGCCGCATCTTGAGCAGCAGGCTGATGGCTTCATTCTCGGCAGCGGCGACATCTCCAAAAGTGATGTCTATGATTTGAGTTTCAAAGCCCCGATCAAAGGTGTCACCGCCATCAAGCTTGAAGTCGCCAGTCATCCGAGTCTGCCAAATGACGGCCCAGGCCTAACGAACTACGAAGGACCTCTCGGTGGATTTTTCCTCAGTGAGTTGCAAGCCTTCCAGAAAGGTCAGCCTATCAAAATCAACCGCGCCAATGCCACCAATGACGCGGAAGAAGACCGCATCAGCGATGCCGCCGCCGCCAATCCAAAGGCGAAGGCCAAAGCAGCTCGGAAGCCCAAGAAAACCAACAACGCCAGCGCTGCCCTAGATTCAGAGATGTCCAGTGGCTGGCAGGTGCTCGGCGGTTACGGCGTGCAACACGCTGCGGTGTTTTATTTTGAGCAACCGATGGATCTGACGAACGGTTTCGACTTGAAGATGCTCTTTGAAAAGCACTTCGCCTGCCCACTCGGCCACTTCCGCATCTCCGTGACCACCAGCGACCACGCCGAGGCCACAGGACATCCAGCGGAGGTAGAAGAGGCACTTGCAGCGAATGACCCATCGAAGCGCGAAGTGCTGCTGCGTCGTTTTCTCGAAACCGCGCCCGATATGAAGCAAGCCGTGGCCCCGCTACTCGCCGCACGGAAAAATCCACCGCGCGGACAACCCACGCTGGTCATGAACGAGCGACCTGCCTCGAATCCACGCTCCACTCAACGGCATCACCGTGGCGAATACCTTCAACCCAAGGAAGAAGTGCCGCCCGCAGTGCCAGCCTTTCTTCCGCAACTGCCAAAAGACGCGCCAGCCAATCGACTCACGTTTGCCAAGTGGCTCTTCGCTCCTGAAAACCCGCTCACGGCACGTGTCACGGTCAATCGGCAATGGCAGGCCTTCTTTGGTCGTGGCTTCGTCAAATCGCTCGAAGACTTCGGCTATCAGAGCGACCCGCCTTCCCATCCCGAGCTGCTCGATTGGCTCGCCGTTGAGTTCGTAGAGCAAGGTTGGTCTATGAAGAAATTGCATCGCCTCATCGTCACCAGCGCTACTTACAAGCAGTCCTCCCGCGTCACGCCGGAACTCCTCCAGCGCGATCCTGAAAACATCCTGCTCGCTCGCGGTGCACGTTTCCGACTCGATGCCGAAATCATCCGCGACTCCGCCTTAAAAGCCGCAGGTGTCCTGTCGCTCAAAATGGGTGGCCCCGGCGTCTATCCACCGCAGCCAGCCAGCGTGACGTCGGAAGGAGCCTATGGCAAAATCGAGTGGAAGATCAGCGAAGGCGAAGACCACTTCCGCCGCAGCCTCTACACCTTCACCAAGCGCACCGCCCCCTTCGCCATGGCCACCACGTTTGATGCGCCGACCGGTGAATCCTGCCTCGCGAGACGCGATGTTTCCAACAGCCCCCTGCAAGCCCTCACGCTGCTCAATGATCAAATGTTCATGGAAGCAGCCCAAGCCATGGCCAAACAAGTCATCGCCGAATCCCCATCCGATGACGAGCGCCTCACCAACATCTTCCGCCGCTGCACCACCCGCCCTGCCGCAGCCGATGAACTCGCCATGCTCAAATCCTTCCTCCAAAAGCAACGCGACAAAAAACTCGAAGGCGAAGCGCTCTGGGCGGCGGTGAGTCGCGCCGCGCTGAATCTGGATGAAGCGATCACCCATCCATAGTTAGGAAACTCTACGCGCTGCGTGGAGTTTCCTGGCGCTTCCTGCAACGTCGATTGACTGGGGGTTCTCAAACGACACTATGAGTATCTGAAAACAATTCCACTTCACCCATGATCCACCTTGTTGACCTCCCTGAGTCACCTCCGAGCTTGGCTGGCGGAAAGGATCTTCTTCGGCGTGCTGCAGGGCGGTTTTATACACCGCACTGGATGGCATGTGACTTGGTGTCGAGACTTGATTTGTCCAAGCTTACTGGACAAAAAGAGTGGCGTGTCATCGACCCTTTTGCTGGCGATGGACGACTGCTGATGGCTCTTGCAGAGAGGATCGCGCTAGACCCCGCATTGAGGTCTGCGCGATGGCGTTTTGAAGCTTGGGACAACGATCCAGACGGTATCGAGCAGGCTGGGTGCAACATTAGGCAATCACTCATCAGACTTGGTTTGAATGGAACCGTGGAAGTGTCATGCCGTGATAGCTTTGCAGAAGGTCTGGCTAGTCGTGGGTGTTTTGATCTGGTGCTGACCAATCCCCCTTGGGAAGCATTAAAGCCAGATCGGCGCGAGCTTTCAGGTGCCTCGGGTGACGAGCGCCGGAAGTTTGAATCGTCGCTCAAGGCTTATGATCGGCGTCTAGCGGAACTGCTGCCTCATTCGCAGCCTGAAACGAAGCTCTACGGCTGGGGCACCAATTTGTCCCGCTGTGGTTTGGAGTTGGCGTTGGAGTTGCTGATACCAGGCGGTGCCTGCGGGATTGTCCTGCCTGCGTCGATCCTTGCGGATCAGGTGTCTGTGGGGCTGCGTCGTTGGATGATCGCCCACAGCGAACTGGTGAGCGTGGATCACTATCCGGCGGAGGCCAAGCCCTTCGATCAAGTCGATCAGCCATGCATCACGGCTGTGTTCCACCGACGGATCGAGAAGCATGGTGGAGGGGTGAGGTTCCATGTCACACGGCATGATCGAGATCGACATATCATTGCGAATGAAGACGTCACGCTGTCCAACGCGGATCTACAAAAGCTCACATTTCGTATCCCTGTCGAACTCGGCGTTGATGAACTGAAGCTTGTGCTGAGGCTATCTGACTTTCCGACGCTGAATAGCTTTACGGTCGCCCACGGAGGCGATCTCTGGCTAGGACGAGAGCTGGATGAAACGAACTATGCTTCCTTCACTTGCGCGGAGGGGATGCTGCCGTTCGTCAAAGGTAGGAACATCGAGCGATACAGTCAGACTCAAGCCCACACGGACTATCTGGCAGCGCATGTGACGGACATTCCAGCTTCATCAAAGCATACCAGAGTCGCCTGGCGCGACGTCTCCCGTCGATCACAATTACGTCGCATGGTGGCGACGCTACTTCCAGCACAGGCAGTTACTGGCAATTCACTTCATGTAGGGTATTTCAAGGATGGTGACACTGGTCGGCTAAAGGCGCTTCTCGGTGTGCTGAACTCCCTCGTGTTTGAGTTCCAGCTTCGCTCGCGACTTGCTACTGGGCATGTGTCTCTCAGCGCAGTGCGTGGCGTCCATGTGGTTGATTTGGAAGATGCTGCTCTGGTTCGCATTATTTCGCCGCTCGTTGAGCGTGCCTTGCATGGCGATTCTCAAGCCGAATGGCTAATTGAGCATGAACTGGCTTCTGCACTAGGGCTGAGTCGAGAGGAGCGCCTCGCAATCCTGGACGGATTTCCTGGTCTTGATACAGGCGCTTATGGTCTCTTGCGACATGAGGTCAAAGCGCCCAAGAATGGTCATTCATCCGTCACACCAGTAAGCGTGCCAGTCGTCCTTCCCATCCCCAACCACTACACCGCCCGGCTGAGTCAGCTCGACTTGCAAACAGCTGTGGCTGTCCCTCCAGGCGGGAATTGGAAGGACATCCCCAAAGAGGTTCCCTCTCAGCGCCTGCACTCCATCCGTGTGAGCTACGCCGCTGGTGGGGGCAGCCGCTCCACCTACTACGGCAGGCTGCATCCAGACCGTCCATCCTACACGATCAACACTTACTTCAACCGGCCTGGGAACGGCTGCCACCTGCATTACGACTATGCGGGAGGTCAGCACCGCGTGCTGTCGGAGCGTGAGGCTGCCCGTCTGCAATCCTTCCCTGACAGTTTCATTTTCGAGGGCAGCCATGCATCCATTCATAAACAGATCGGAAACGCAGTGCCACCGCTCCTTGCCTTCCAGATCGCGCGTCAACTCGGAGTTACAGGGCAGTATGTCGATCTATTCTCTGGTGCAGGCGGGCTTTCGCTCGGCTTTCGCTGGGCAGGGTGGCAGCCTGTTGTGGCAAATGACATTGAGGCTTCCTTCCTCGCCACCTATCGCCGGAATATTCATCCCGTGACCGTTTGCGGAGATATTCGCCACAAGGAAGTTTTTGATGAAATTGTGAGCCATGCCGTGGCGAACAGGAAGCAAGGCGAACCGTTCTTTGTGATTGGAGGGCCACCATGCCAGGGTTTCTCCACAGCGGGCAAGCGGCGCACGCTGGATGATGACCGCAATCACCTTTTCAATGAGTTTAAAAAACTCATTCACCAGCTCCGCCCCGATGGTTTCATCTTCGAGAATGTTTCCGGTCTACTCAACATGGATGGCGGAGCCGTGTTTGAGATGATCAAACGTGAGCTTGCTCTGCCGGGCAATACCCTGACTCCCTGGATACTCCAAGCAGAGGAATATGGCATCCCGCAGCGCCGCACGCGGCTCGTGCTCGTGAGTGTGCCGAAGGCCTGGGGAGTCATCCAAGCGCCAACCCCGGTAACAACTCTGCAAAAAGGACGCGATCTTTTTCAGCCTGCCAGCACGGCTATTAGTGTGGCTGAAGCACTCCTAGACTTGCCACCATTAACTCCCGGTGAAGATGGCTCTGCCAAAGGCTATCTCAAAGCGGCCAGCACGTCCTATCAGCGGTTCATGCGCGGCATTTTCTCGCCGACGGAGTATCTGGCGGGGCTGAAATCTAGTGGAGGTATATCGAGAGGCATTGCAGTGCTTGAAGGCGCATGGTAAAACTGCGGGATCAGGATTCAAAGGCCGGTTCATCCAGATTTTTCTTGGGCTTAAGTTCTTCCAAAACCAATTGCCCAGCATGTATTCGGGCTCGTTTGCGACGCCTGAGGTTCTTCAATCGCTGTTGGATGACCTTTATCACAAATCATCTCGTCCAGCGCATGACGGAGTGCTTTCACTTTTTGAGGCAAACTATCTCGCACGAACCGGATTTACGAAACCGGGCAACACGACTCCTCAAAACACATGGAGAAACAATCTTCACATTCAGAAAGGTATGATCTGCTATGCGCCAGTTGAAGATCTATCGAGTCCGACCTTCCTAGTAGAAGATCGGCTTCATTGTCGATATTTGGAACCAAAGAGGAAAGGCGTGCTGGAAGATGCAAAGTGCTCGCTGTGCCCGAAAGGTGAGTATCGACGTGAAAGCCAACCCAAGTGGTTGCGAGTGGACCCGCAGGGCGCGGGCTATGCAGTGATCGATCTCCAAAACATACCCAATTTCGCTCCAGTGCTTACCCATGAGGGGCACCGGCTGCCAATTCTCCCGATGATTATCGCCCTCTATCATGATAGCGATTCATCCTGGGGTATCGGCACCCGCCAGACCGTGAGCCGCCAGGAGTTTATGGATGACTTCCATTTCAAGGACTCGGAGTTCGATGCCTATTTTGATACCTCGGCGAGCAACGCTCAAAATGCTCGGATGCTCACCAGACTCGGATGGAATACCGCAAAGTTGAAGCGTTGGTCAGGAGCCACGGTCAGAACTTCCGTTGGTCAGGCTTCGAGCAAAAAACGACCACCGCGCCAAATCCCCGCCGCTCCAGTTCTGTCAGGCACGCCGGTTCCTCCACCTTCATCGAATACAGGCTGGGATGCCGAGCAGTACGTCGTGAGCGCATTGCAAGCTGCCGGATGGACCGTTCATCACGTCTCTCGCCAGCAGCTTGGCTATGATTTGTTTGCAGAAAAAGCTAGAGCGAAGCGATTCATTGAGGTGAAAAGCTCCCTCGGCCTTTGCTCACCTTCCTTAACGGCACGGGAGTGGCAGCAGGCCAGCGTTCATCGCGAAACCTACATCCTCGCCGTGCTGGAGAATTTCAATCCAGTTGGGCAGAACACCGTCTATTGGGTGCCCGATCCAGCCAACAGATGCACCGCAAGCGAACAGAGAACCGTTTCGCACAATATCTCCCGTAGTTCTTGGTCTGCCGCAGCCGTTCCCATCACGGCCTTGGCCTGAATCATCTCGACACTAAGTTCACAATGAATACTGTTTCGATCCAATACCCTGCTGAATCCTTGGCTGCCACTCTAGGTATGGACGAGGTTCGCTTTGCCGAGGAGGTCAGGATGGCTGCGGCCATGAAGCTGTGTGAGCGAGGAAGGTTGTCCAGTGGACAGGCTGCCAGGCTGGCTGGTGTCGGGCGAGCCAAGTTTCTCATGAGTTGCGGCGAATGGGGAGTAAGCAGCATGGGGCCATGGTATGATGACGATATCCGACAGGAGTTTTCTATTTTTCATCCTGAATTATCACCTCAATCCCCATGAACACCTCCAACATCACCCGCCGCCATTTTTTCCAAGACTGCGGCATTGGCACTGGCAAGATCGCTTTGGCTTCGCTGCTGGCGGAATCGGCTTATGGATCGAGCAAGAGCCCGAATGTGGCTGCCGCTCCGCATTCGCAGCCGAAGGCGAAGGCCGTGATCCACATGTTCATGGCGGGTGCGCCGTCGCAGCTTGAGCTTTTCGACAACAAACCGCGGCTGACGAAATTTGAGGGCAAGCCGATCCCGCCTTCGATCATCGGTGGGCAGCGTTATGCGTTCATCCGGCCGGACGCTGCTGTTTTGGGGCCGCGCTTCAAGTTTGCCAAGCATGGGCAGAGTGGCTTGGAGCTTTCCGAGATGCTGCCGCATTTGGCGACGGTGGTGGATGACATCGCCATCATCAAATCCTGCCGCACGACGCAGTTCAATCATGCACCGGCGCAGATTTTCATGAACACGGGTTTCTCACAGCCTGGCCGACCGAGCATGGGCTCGTGGATCACTTATGGACTCGGCTCGGAGTCTCGTGATCTGCCGTCCTTTGTCGTGATGAGCACCGGCAGCGGCATCAGTGGCGGCGCGGCCTGTTGGGGCAGTGGTTTCCTGCCGAGCATCTATTCCGGCACACGCTTCCGTAACACGGGCGACCCCATTTTGAATGTGAGCACGCCACAGGGAATCGAAGCTGGCACGCAGCGCGATACCATTGACCTCATCAACGCGATGAACCATCGCCGACTCAAACTGGATGGCGACAGCGAGACGGCGACGCGAATCGCCAATTACGAGATGGCATATCGTCTGCAAAGCTCCGCGCCTGAGCTGATGGACCTCACCAGCGAGGACAAGGCGACGCTCGAAATGTATGGCTGCGATCCGAAGGTGCCATCCTTTGCCCGAGCCTGCTTGCTGGCTCGGCGCATGGTTGAGCGCGGTGTCCGTTTCATCAATATCTACAACGAGGGTTGGGATGCCCACAGCGACGTAGCTGGGAATGTGAAGAAAAATTGCGGCATCACGGATCAAGCCAGCGCCGCACTCATCAAGGATCTCAAACAACGCGGTATGCTCGATGACACGCTCGTCGTCTGGGGTGGTGAGTTCGGTCGCACGCCGATGGTCGAAGCCAGTGTATCTCTGGGCCGCAGCATGGGCCGCGATCATCATCCGCAGGCTTTCAGCATGTGGATGGCCGGTGGCGGCATCAAAGGAGGCGTCACCGTCGGTGCCACGGATGACATGGGCTTCAACATCATCGAAGACGAAGTCCACGTGCCCGACCTTCAAGCCACCATCCTGCACTGC
>JBEBGU010000077.1:0-10200 GCA_040081325.1 Prosthecobacter sp. | reverse complement strand
GCTTCACGCTGCGCTTTGAGGTTGTTGAGGAGGTTGGGGTCGTTGTCCTGGATCTCGATGATGAGCTCTCCCTTCTTCACACGCTGGCCTTCCGTGACGTGCAGATGCTTCACGCGGCCTGAGACTTGGGCTTCGATATTGATGCGGCGGTCTAGCGGATTGAAAGCGATGACACGGCCTGATCCGGCGACGAATTGACGCCACGGTAGGAAGCACAGCGCGATGACGAGCAGCGCAAAGCCAACGATCAATAAGCGACTGAAGAGGCGCGTGAACTTGGCACTGCCTGCGAGTGACAATGCGGGTAGTGGCGGGGCGGTGGAGTGAGCGGTCATTTCAGTGTGGGGTCGGAGCCATCGCTCAAGTGGCAAGGGGCGAGTTCGATGAGCTGGTCGCACATTTTTGTCACGTCATGATCGCGAGTGGTGAGGACGACGGTCCATGGCAGAGACTTCTCGAGGATGGCGGCGGAAAGTGTAGCGAAGGAGTCGGCATCGAGGCCGTCGAGCAATTCGTCGATGAGCAGAAGTCGCGGACGCTGAACGAGCGCACGGGCGAGGATGAGACGCGTACGTTGATTACCACTGAGAGGTGCGCCACCGATCTTCAGCCGGAAATTGAGGCCTTCGGGGCGATGCAGCAGATCGTCGAGTAAACCGACGCTGGCCAGCGCGGTGCGGACCTCATCCATGCCGATGTCGTTGCGACCGAGGCGGAGGTTTTCGACAATGGTGGCATCGACGATTTCATCGCGGCGGAGGAGCATGACGCTCTCGCGCAGCGCTTCCAGATACCAGCTCCGCAGATCGAGTCCGTCGATGGTCACGAAGCCGCCTATGGGCTGGCGCAGGCCAAACAAAAGATCGAGCAGCGAACTGGCACCCGAGCCATGCGGACCGACGATGGCCGCGCGGGAGCCGGGCTGGATGGTGAAGTGCCGATCTGTAAAAAGTGGTAAGCCTTCGTAACCAAAGCTGAGTGCGCTGGCGTTGATGAGCGCGCCACCTCCGCGCTTCGCGGGCTGCTCACCATCTTCACGCTCGATTTCGAGATCGAAGATGTGGCCGAGCTTGTCCATGGCAGCCATGGCGTCATACCAAGCTTCGAGTTTTTTTCCCAGCTTCGATAGTGAGGCGACAATGGCGCTCATGATGAGTTCACTGGCCACGAGCTGCCCGAGCGTGATCTGCTGGCTGATGACGAGATAGCCGCCCACAGCGAGCAAAGCAGCGGCAGCGAAGACTTGCAGCGTCAGCAGGCCCGCGATCTGCCGCATGAGCACGCGGAAGTGTTTCGCACGCGCGGTGACGTAGTCGGTGGCGAGCTGATTCGCACGCTCATAGGCCATGCCGTAGCCGCCGGGGCCTTTGAAGAGAAAAGGAAAGTGCGCGATCTCTTCATACCAGTTCACAAGATCATATTTCATCATCGACTCCTGGATGCTCGTCTTCACCGCCCCGCGCCCGAGCAGCCAGAGGATCAAAACAATAAGCACGAGCAGCACCGCCACAAACAGCAGCAGCAGCGGATGATAAAGCGCGAGCAGCAGCATACCGATGATCGTGCTGAAGACGAGGTTCACACCATCCAGCAGCAGCAGCGAGGTGCTCTTTTGCGCGGTGACGACATCAAGAAAACGGTTCACCAGCTCCGGCGCGTGAACGCCATCCAAAGACTCCGCTTTGACCCGTGGTAGGCGATACGCGAGGTCCGAGGCCGTGCGCACAAAGATGCGGCGCTGGATGATGTCTGAAATGTAATACTGAAAAGCGGTCACCACAGCCTGGAGCGCCAGACAGGCAAAGAGTGCCAGAGACACCACGATCAGCGCCTGCACAAACGGCTGCGACTGCCCGCCGAAGGCCAGATTACTCACCACCGCATCCACCGCGAGTGGTGCAGCGAGATAGAGGATGCCGGCAAAGATGGAGAAGATCAGCAGCGTGCGGATGTCCTGCTTCTCCGCTTTTAGCAGGCCAAAGAAACGCTGCGCCGGACTCATGTGATCGTGGTGCTCAGCGTGCGCACTCATGCCATGCGCAGGCCGCTCTGGCTGCACGATGCCGACCTCGACAACTTCATGCACACTCTTCAATCCGAGGCTCTGTGCCAAAGCTGTGCGCGTGATGCTGAGACGATGCGTGGGATGATCCCCATCTGCGATGCGCAGGCGGAACCAACCCGCAAACGTGATCACCACCCAGCGCGCTTCATTCTTATTCCAGACGACCACTGGCGTGTCATGATGCGCCTGCCAGATCGCCTCTGACAAAGGCACTCGTACAGGCGAGACATGCATATAGACCTCTGCCGCAGCAGTGACTAGCTGGCTCAGGGGGTCCGCATCCGCCTTCGCCACATTTTGCACGGCGATGCGGGCGCGCTCGTGATCAAACTCACTGCCCGTGATGGCGGCGAGCTGCGAAAGCAGGCTGGTAGATGGCATTGAAGTCGTGGAGAGCATTTTGAATTGAGGTGGGTGAATACCACTTGGCCGATACTTTGACTATTTCGATGTTTCAAAACAACACTTCGATTATTCCTCACAAATACCAAACGCAATCTCATGCTGCGATACACGATGGGTTTTCCGGGCTCACCATTACGGTTGAACGTCACAGCGCAGTAATCGCCATCGGCCAGTAAAAGCACCTCGCCGGGCTTGACCGATTTGAGATCGGCCTTCGAGCCATTTCTGATCACGGCATCCTTTGCCGCCACGGGTTCAGGTCGCGTGCTCGCTTTGATGGTGCGTTTCGCCACGCCGCCATCGTGCGAGGCCTAAATCATGCCGCAGACGCCCCAATACATGTGCTTCGAGTCCACCGGATCGATGGCGAATTGCTGGTTGTGCGAGGTGATTTGTTTTCTCGCATAAGCCTGATCAAACGCCTGAGAAACCGCCGTCACTCTCAGCAATCGGCTGATGGCGATCACGCATCATGCGAGCAGTCAGCCTTTCGTTCCTTCATCCTCACGGCACTGTGTTCACCTTCACGCGGAAAAAGTGCCGCGTTTGCAGTGCGGGCATGGACACGCTGACGACTTCGTGCGTGCCGTCATCGGCGAGGATGGTCGGGGTGGTGCTTGAAGGTGTCCAGGTGGTCAGATCGGGGCTGAATTCGACGGTATAGACCAATCCGGCGGCGATGCGGTCCTTCCGGCGGATGAACACGGCGTTCGTGCCATCGGAGACGGGCTGGCCGGGGGTAATGACGTTGCCGGTGTAGCTGAGGGAGCCGGTGCGGGCGCTGGTGGGTAGGGTGCCGGAGGCGAATTCGAGGAGGTTAACGATGCCGTCGCCATCGAAGTCATCCAGATTGCCGATGAGGGCGGTGGCGCTGCCGAAGTGGGTGCTGCGCCAGAGGTCGAGTACGGTGGCGGGGCCGTAGAGTTCGAGTTCGTCAATGCAGACCTGATTGGCAGGTCCGGCTGCGGACGTGATCTTCAGGCGGAATCCAGTGGCTGAGATGTTGGCGAAGCTCCAGAGGTGGCGGCGGGCTGGCTGGCTGAAATTGCCGACATAGGGAATGGTGCTATAATCGAGCGTTTCGATGCTGGTCCAACTGCTGTCCGGCGTGGTGGCATCTGGGGAGGGCACGTTGGTGTATTGCAGGGTGTAGGCAGCCACGACACGGTCGCTATTGGCCCCGGTGTTGTCGCGGCCCCAGGCGACTTGGTTGAGGGTGATGGGCGTGGAGCCGAGGTTGATGCCGATGAAGGTGTCGTTGCTGCCAGCGATCCAGGAGTTGCTGTTGCCGTAGAGGCCGTTGTTCACTTTCGAGATGGCGTGCGGGAAGCTGCCGATCTCGTCTTTGGCAAAGGCGGTCTTGCCGCTGGCGAGGTTGTTGGCGCCGAAGCTAGCGCCTTGGGCCATGAGTGCGGCATGGGCGACAATGACCTTGAAGCTGCCGGTGCTGCTGTTGCCGGAAGCATCAGTGGCGGTGATGGTGACGGTGGTGGTGCCGAGCGTGAAGCTGCTGCCGCTGGGTGGGCTGAAGGTGATGAGGGGCGATGGGTCGGTGTTATCCGTGGTGGTGACGCTGTAGGTCACGGCGGTGGATGTGGCACCGATGGCGATGGGGACGCTGATGTCGGTCAGCGAGTTGAATCGTGGTGCGGTCTGATCGGCGGTGTCATAGGCTTCGAGCTCATCGATACCCACTAATTGGGAAAACCCGCTGCCACTGGCGATGCGGAGACGCAGCCCGGTGGCCATGACGGGATGGACCTGCCAGACGTGGCGGCGGGCGGGCAGGCTGAAGAGGCCGGTCTGAGGCAGGGTGGTGTAGTCGAGCGTGCCGAGATCGTGCCAATTGCTGTCCAGGGTGCCGTCATTCGGATTTGGGCTGGTGGTGAACTGGAGGGTGTAGATGGCGGACCAGCGGTCGGTGGCGGTGCCTGTGTTGTCACGACCGAAGGCGATCTTGCCGATGCTCACGGGGGTGGTTCCGAAGTTCACGCAGATGAAGGTATCGCCGCTGCCTGCGATCCAGGAGCCTGTATCGCCATAGACGCCGTCTTTCACCCCATTGATGGAGTGCGGGACGATGCCGATGTGGTCTTTGGCAAAGATGGTCTTGTCCGTGACGAGGTTGCCCGAGTAAGCCGGGCCGCCTTGATCGATCAGCACGGGCGCTGGGAGGCGCACGGTGACGGCGAAGGTGGCGGTGCTGATATTGCCGCTGGCATCGGTGGCGGTGACGGTGACGAGGCTGCGGCCAAAGGGGAAGGTGCTGCCGCTGGTGGGCGAGTAGGTGACGAGGGGCGCTGGATCGGCATTGTCGGTGACGGTGGCAGGCGCGTAGATGACGACGGCGGGACCGACGCTGGTGACGATTTGCACGACATCTGGGTGGGAGATGGTGGGCGGTGTGACATCGCCGCCCGTGGCAGTGAGGGTGAAGTTGCTGCCATTGATCTGCAAGGTGGTGCTTCGCGACCCATCACCTGCGGTAAAGGTGATGGTGAAGGCCGTGCTGGCACCAGCGGCGAGGTTTGCGGCCAGGCTGGTGGTGTTGAGGGTGAAGTCGGCGCTATTGCCGCCGCTGTGGGTGACGCTGAGGCTGGTGCTGGTGGCGGCGGTGTTGGTGATCTGGAAGGTGCGTGTGCTGCTGAGGCCGGTGCCGGTGCGGCCAAAGTCGTAGGTGCCGGAAGCGGCGATGACGCTGCCCTTTTGTGAGAGCACCAAGCCCGCTGGCGCAGGCGTGGCGGTGCCGTCATAGAGCTCCAGTTCATCCACGCAGATGCCTTGACTGGTGGTGGACTGCATGACCAGACGCACGCCGGTCACAGGGACCGGACTGAAGGTCAGAAGCCGCCGTCTGCCGGGTGAGGGCAGTGCGCCGGAGGTGAGGTCCACGGTGCCGAGGCGTGTCCACGCGCTTTCGGGCGTGGTGGCACCAGGGTTGGGCGTGGTGGTGACTTCGAGGTGATAGAGGCCGGTCCAGCGGTCGCTAAACTGGCCGGTGTTATCCCGGCCGAAGGCGAGCTGGCCGATGTTCACGGGCGTGGCTCCGAGGTTCACGCCGATGGTGGCGAGCGGTGCCCCGGCGATCCATGAGCTGGCGTTGCCGTAGAGTCCGTCATTGATGTTCGCGACGGTGTGCGGGGCGATGCCGAGCTCGCTGGTGGCCCAGACGGGTTTGCCGGGAGCGAGATTTCCGGGCATCAGGGCTCCGCCTGCGGTGATGCTGCTCACGGCGGTGACGGTCACGACGAAGGTGCTAGTGCTCGTATTGCCATCCGCATCCGTGGCGGTGATGGTCACGGTGGTGTTGCCGATGGGGAAGAGGCTGCCGCTGGCTTTTGAGTATGTTACCACGGGAGCGGAGTCGAAGTCGTCCACCACGGTCGCGGCGGGGTAGTTGACGATGGCTCCAGCCAGCGGTGCAGACATGCTAGTGACGGCGGCGGGTGGTGTGATGACCGGTGCCACCACGTCCTGCCCCGTGCCAGTGATGACGAGATCGAGCTGTGGAGTCGTGGCGTCATCGCTGATCACACGGAGGGTGGTGCTTTGCGCTACAAGAGCGATGGGGGCGAAGCTGAGACTGGCCGTGGTGCTGGCTCCTGCGGCCAGCGTGGTGCTCATGCCGCTGGTGCTGAGGCTGTAGGCTGCAGAGCCACCGCCAAGTAAGCTCACGCTGGTGAGATTCACGGAGCTGATGCCGAGATTCCGCAGGATGACTGGCACGGTGCGTGTGCTGCCGATGTTGGCGATGAGGGAGGCGGTGTTGTCATTGCTAAAGCGGCCTTCCAAGCTTGCGTGGATGCGACTCGCGGGTGTGACGGCGCTGCTGTCATAAACTTCCAGCTCATCAATGGCGATGGTTTCCCCAAGTGGCACCACTTGCATGCGCAGCCGGATGCCTGTGGCTTGCACGGTGGGGAAGCTCCACACATGCCGTCGTGCGGGATTGGGCAAGGCATTGCTGGCGGCTAGGGCGGGGTAGTCCATGTCGGCGATGGGAATCCACCCCGTGTTCGGCGTGGCCAGCCCAGGGTTCGGCACCGTGGTGTATTCGATGATGTAGCTGCCCTGCCAGCGATCCAAATTCGTGCCGGTGTTGTCACGACCGAAGGCGATGCGATTCACGCTGACGGGACTGCTGCCGAGGTTCACGCCGATGAAGCTGTCGAGTGTGCCTCCCAGCCAACTGTTGGCATTGCCGTAGAGGCCATCGGCGATCTTGGCGATGGCGTGAGGTGGGACGTTGGTGAGGTCTTTGGCAAAGGTTGCTCCTGTGCCAGCGAGGTTGTTCGTGAGGAAGCTGCCGCCAGTGGTCTCCAGGGTGGGAGCAGGCACAGTGACTCGCACGATGAAGGTGGACTGCGACTGATTTCCTGACGCATCCGTGGCGGTGATGTTTACCGTGGTGTTGCCATAGGGGAAGGTGGAGCCGCTGGCAGGTGTGTAAATCACCACAGGCGCAGGATCGATCTTGTCCACCACCGTGGCGGCGAAGTTGACCACGGCGCTGCCATTTACGGCAGGAGCGATCACGGTGGCGGGTGGGGTGATGGCGGGAGGCTCGGCATCGAAGGAGGTCAGTTGGATACGGAAATCGCCCGTGGTGCTGATGTCGTTGTTCGGCACTCGCAGCATCGCCGTGCGGGGTTGCGAGCCGGGCGGCACCGATACGGTGACGGAGGTGCTGCCACCAGGGGCCAGGGTGGAGGCTCCTGGCGTGGTCACGGTGAACTCGCTCGCATCCGCACCTTCCAAAACGAATGCGCCGAGGGTGAGCGGATCGGTGCCTGTGTTGCGGATGGTCAGCGTGCGGTCTCCATTTACCAGCGAGACCTTCGGTGCTCCATCGACCACAAAAAGGCTATGAGCCGCCCCGGCAGCAATGTGGCTCACGCCGCTAAGGCCCGGTGGCAAGTTGAGCTGGCCCCAGGTGTTGTCCCCACAGGTGCGCACGGTGCCGTCTGTGACCAGGGCCAGACTATGGAGCGCATAGCCTGAGACTGCCGCCCCCGTGCCTCCTTGTGAGATTTGAAGCAAGACTCCTTGCTGGGCGTTGTCCTGGTATTGCCAGAAAAGCCGCCGCAGCTCACCCGTGGACCTGATCTCGAACATTTCGACGCCGGAAGTGGGGCCGAGATCCCCACGGTTCGGAGAATTGGGGCTGCTGAACTGGTCAGCAAATACGTCCTTCAGATTACCCGAGTTGGAGAAGAGCGGATCGGTGGGACCATGAGTAATGAATTGCGAAAAACCGGTGAGACCGATGACCGTGTCACCCACGCTGCGCAGATGGCCGATCCAGTTACCCTTTGTATTGAAGGTATCCGCTGAGACGCCCCAACTGATGACCGTGCCAGAATGAGCGAGCCCCCAGCAATGGCCGCTCGTGGTCACCACGGTGGAGAAACGGGGCAGCGTCTGCGGCGGTGTGAGTGCGGGATTGCTGGTGCCCCACACACTGACTTGGCCGCTGGTATGCAGTGCCGCCACATGATTCACTCCAGGGATCACTCGTGCCACATCTTGGGCATGCAGAGGCACGGTCAACTGCGGTGAGGCAGCATTTCCCCAGGCCACCACGGAGCCATCATGCTTCACAGCAAAGGAGACATGCGATCCGGCGGCGATGCTGCGAATCCCCTCCAGCCCGACGGGAATCTGCGCCTCGGTGAACTGCCCGCCCAGACCGATGACGCGGTTGCGAATCTCAGGCATAGGCGTGCCATTATCTTCCATGACAAGACGCGGATTCGAGTAGCGGGTGACAGTGAGCGTGTAGGAGCGCGTGGCAGTGCCATCCTGAGAAGTGGTGTCGATAGTGATGGCGGTATTCCCCAAAGAGAGCGGAATGGAGGCGCTGCTGCTGCCACTGGGCACATTCACTCCATTCACGCTGGCCGCACCAAACGAACGCGTGCGTGGCGTGACGGTGAACGCAGATACGCCATTGGCCACTCGCAGCGTGTAGTTGGAAGTGCCATCGTCCAGGAAGGGCGAGACCGGCCCAGCACTCGTCGTTAGCCACTCCAGCGAGGTCAGAGAAGGCGTGGTGGTGTAGCGATTCACAGCGAGGGTGTAGGTGCGTGTCGTCACACCGTCTTCTGCTGTCACCAGGATCGTGATCGTGTTGTCCGGTCCTTCGTTCAAAGGCAGCGCCGCGCTGGAGCTGCCGGAGTTCACCACCACACCGTTGACCTGGATCACCAAACCCGCTGCGGCAGTCGGTGTCAGCGTGATCGAAGAAGGTGAGTTCGGAACAGCCGTGGAGTAGCTCGTCGTCGCACTCGCAAATGCCGGGCTCAAGGCGCCCGCACTCAGCCCCAGCCCAGACAAGGCAGGCGTCGATGGCAAACGCTGCACCACCAGCGTGTAAGTGCGTCCGGCACCGCTCACGGAAGTGGAGGAGACGGTGATGGTGTTGTTCACGCTAAAGCTGAGCGGGATGCTCGCACTGGCTGCACCAGATGCCACGATGCTGCCATTCACCCGCAGCACCTGCCCTGGCTGGCCTTGCGTCGGCGTGACGGTGATGCTGGTCGTGCTCGGCGTGACCTGCGTGGTGTAACTCGTCGTGCCCGGATCAAAGGCGAGGCTGCCCGCACTCAGCACGAGATTGCCCAGCGCCGGGTCTTCCTCCGCCGTCGTGTAGCGATGAATGGCAATCGTGTAGCTGCGTGAGTTCACGCCGTCTTCCGCCGTGCTGAGCACGGTGATCGTATTGTCACCCGGCGTCAGATTCACAGTGAAGGGACTGCCAGAAGTCGCCGCCACGTTGTTGACCTTGATCGTCGTGCCGCTGTGCAACCGAGTCGGTGTGAGGGTGATCGAGCTGGTCGCGTTGGGCACGTTTGGCAGTGAGTAACTCGTCGTCCCGCCCGCGAAGCTGGGACTCAGTGCGCCGCTGCTCGCCGTGAGACTACTCAAGGCCGGATCGCTCTGCGCGGCGGTCGCACGTTGGGCAGTGAACGAGTAGGTTTTCATCGTGCCATCCTCCGCCGTGACCGTGAGATCAAAGCTCTGCATCACGCCCACAGCGAGGCTTTGGCTCCCCTGCTGATTCCGTGGGATCACCCCCGCAGGTCCGGTCACACTCGCCAGCGTCGAGGCCGAGAGCGGCGTGAAGGTCAGCGTGGCCGTCGCATTGGGCACCAGCCCCAGATCATAGTTCGTCGCGCCCGGAGAAAAAGCAGGCGAGAGCGTGCCCGCATTGAAGGTGATCGAACTGAGGTTCGCATCGTTGTCCTTCGTGCGGAAAGTGTCCGTCGGCGTGTAGGTCAGCCCGCTGCCGCCTGGAAAAGTCGCATAAGCCGCCACGGCGTAGGTCGTGTTTGGCATCAGCCCGGAGGCCAGGCTCTCGATAATCCCTCCCAGCAAGGTGCCAGGAAGGTCCGTCACCCCGCTGCCTCCGATCCTCGGCTGCTGGTTCCCAGCCACCGGCCTCAATACATGCCCATACGGCAGCGCGTAGCCATTAGGCAGCGTCGTCACCAGCGTCGCGGTGGTAGCCGTCGGCTGCGGAGCCGTCAGGGAGCCAAACACAAAGTTAGGGACCTGCGCATCGCCATAGATCTCCAGTTCATCGATACACAGCCAGTCCCCCTGGCTCGGTCCAGCAGCCGTCACTTTCAAACGCACTCCCGTGACCATCCAGGTGCTGTTGATTCTGAAGAGATGCCTGAGAGCCGGACTCTTGTCATAGAAGCCCGCAGGTGGCGCAGAGTCATAAG
>JBEBGU010000076.1:0-10212 GCA_040081325.1 Prosthecobacter sp. | reverse complement strand
GACTATGACTATGAATCCCAGGCGAGTAGGCTGCGCCATACACGCGCTCCGTGGACTCGTCGGCTCCGAAAGGTGGTCCGCACACTCCTCTTCCCCAAGCTTGACCTTCAGCGGCTATTCAGATTGAATCGTAGTCGAACATAACCAAACCATGGAACAAGCGAAGCCGAACGAACATGGTTATCATTGCGCGAAGCTGCAATGATAACGGTTGTTGGACGATTCGCGGTGGGGTGGCCCTGGACTTAGCCCTTGGGGAAAGCTTTTCCCCAATTCTTGGACGGCGTTTGATCAACTCGCGCGCTGTTCCGGCTTTGAGGCCGATGTGACGTGGCTTTTTGGCTGATTCGATCCTGCGGTGGCGGTCTTGAGTCGGACGCTGGGGCGTTTTGACGCTGCGGTGACGACCTCAGATGGCTCGTCGGGAAGTAGCGATTCGAGTCGCTGAGGGGGTGGCTGAGGGACTGAGGATTTTTAATCGGTCGGACACAGTGACTGGCAGGCGGCGTTTCAGCGCACTCTTTCCTGCCATGACATGCAAAGGCTCACTTCAAGATGAGATTGATCTGGCGCACGTCCATGACGCTGTGGCCGGGAATGTCAGTGGCACTGAGGCTGAGAACGGAGCGGCCTTTGTCGAGATGGAGCGTGCCGGCTTCAAGGGGGCGGAACTCCTTCATTTGAGACTCACCTGCTGGACGTGGGATGGTGTCTTGATTGGTGTAGAGCGGCGGATTCCAGCCTGGAGTGACTTTGGCACTGAGCCGGTTTTCTCCAGAAGCCAGCTCGATGGTGGAGCCAGCATCGGCGAGCGGGCAGGTGTAGAGAATTTCGACGGTGTAGTCGCCCGTGGTGTTGACGTCGAGATTCCAGATCATTCGGTCCTCCTTGTTAGTCCAGTTCACAAAGTAGGAGCAGTTTGGCGCACCTGAACTGCGCTTCACACCCCCCTGAGGCTCGCCATCACGAGCGGGCAATGGAGTGCGCGGGAACTCGCGATAACCCACAGGGATGGGGCGCTGATCCACGGCGTTGCCTTTGCCAGCTTTGATGCCTTTCCCTGCGGGCGCGGCACCGCCGAGGACTTCTTTTCGCCATTGCGCTACGGCTTGAGTTAAAGTCTGCGCTATCTCGGGCTGCGTGGTGGCGATGTTTTGAGTCTGATTTGGATCAGCTACCATATCAAAGAGAGCGCCTTGGCCATCAAGCCGATGTGTCTGGGTTCTGACGCTGACGCTCGGACCCCAGGTGGAGAAGATCATGCGGTCGGTCCACGCGGCGGATTGCTTCTTTAGCAGTGGGCTGAGATCGCGGCCATCGAGAGGCTTGTCGCCGAGACGCGGCACGCGGGTGAGGGCGCAGAGAGTGGGCAGGATGTCGATGGCTCCTGTGATCTCTTTGACGACATGATCGCTGGGCAGATGGCCGGGCCAGCGAATGAAGAAGGGGGAGCGCACGCCGCCTTCATCGGTGGTGCCTTTCTTGCCCTTCATGCTGCCATTCCAGCGAAACGTGTTGGGGCCGTTGTCGGTGAAGAAGATGACGATAGTGTTGTCGGCGAGTTTGAGTTCATCGAGACGACGCAGCACTCGTCCAATGTTGGCGTCCATGTTTGAAACCATGGCCAATGCGCAGCGTGTTTCGTCGATCTCCTCTTTGGCCTTGTCACGCTCGCTGGTGATGATGGTCTTGTCTTTGAAGCGCGCCCAGTCGGCCTGCGGGACGGCCCAGGGTGAGTGCGGCACGTTGTAGGGCACGTAGCAAAAGAAGGGCTTGTCCTTGCTGGCATCAATGAACTCCAGCGCCTTGTCGGTGAGCAGGTCGGTCATGTAGCCTTTGCCGCGCACGGGCTGGCCATTGTGATCGAGCGGCGGATCGAAGTACTCGCCCCAGTGGCCGGAGGTGAAGCCGTAGTACTCATCAAAGCCGCGCGCGTTCGGATGATACGGCCACTGGCTACCATTGTGCCATTTGCCGAAAGCTCCCGTGCGGTAGCCTGCGGCCTTGAAGGCATCTGCCAGTGTGCGCTCATCGAGATTCAGCCTCTCTTGGCCTGTGGAGACGCCTTTGACGCCGCCGCGTGGGTGATAGCGCCCGGTGAGAAACTCCGCGCGTGTCGGCGAGCAGACGGGGCAGACGTAGAAGCGGTCGAGCCTCACGCCATCCTTCGCGATGGAGTCGATGCTTGGCGTGGCGTGATTGGGGTTTCCATTCGCGGAGAGATCTCCCCAGCCCATGTCATCGGCCAAAAAGATGAGCACGTTCGGCTTATCAGCCGCAGGGAGTCTGAGGGTGATAAGAAGGCAGGCGAGAATGAGACGTGTCATGGCGGGCCATCTTTAACAGTCTGCGTGCGTGCGCCTTTCATGAAATAAAAAGGCAGGATGGAGAACCATCCTGCCTCGGAAAATGAGAGTCGGTAAGAAGCCTTACTTCTTCTTGGCGTCTTCTTTCTTCGCCTCGATTGGGGTGATGATTGGGCGATCCTTCATCTCAGGCCAGATGACCCACTTGCCGTCTTCTTTGATGAAGGAGATGAGGAAGAGTTCCTCGATGCGGTCAGTCAGTGTCTCCTGTGAAGTGCGGACAGTGGCGTGAACGTAGCCTTTTTCTTTTTCTTCGACGAGGCCGAGCACGTCAATCTTGAGCGTCTCCTGCTTGCGCTTGGTGACATCAGCAGCGGCATTGATGCGCTTGTGCCAGGCATCGCGATCCAAGACATAGAACTCTTGAGGGCTGAGTTTTTCGAGGTCGCGGATTTCTTTAACACCGAAGCGCTCAAGCATCTGCGCCTCCTCGGTCATGGTCGGTGCGGTCTTGATGACGGAGATGGTTTCCTTTTGCTTTCTGTCTAGCGAGCTTGGGAGCAGAAGGCTGGCAGCGGTTTTCCATTCTTGGTTAACCACACACATCAGATACTTCTTCACTAGCTCACCACAGGGATGATCGGCAGGCAGAGGGGAGCCGGAAACGGAGCCGATGAGGGAGAATAGGCTGAGGGCCAGAGTGAGGCGAAACAAGGGGCGAACGATTTGCATAGGGCTGCTTTGACCGAACATGAGTCAAAGTGTTCGGGGGTGAGTTTCTAGCCCGCTCGTCTGTCTGCGTCAAATGAAGAAAGCCTTTCAACGCGAAGGTAGTTTCTCAAGTGAGTCTGCGGGGACTTCTAAAACCTTTTGGCGACTGCCCTCACCACGCAGAAGCTGCACCTGCCCTTTAGCACAGTCGAACAAGTCAGCCATGAAGCGCAGGAGTTCCGTGTTGGCTTTGCCATCCACCGGAGGAGCGGCGAGTTTGATCATCAGGACAGAGCGCCCCTTTTCATCAGCGCCCCAGCCGAGGATCTCAGATCGGCGTGCGTTGGGTGTGACTCGCACCACGAGTTGAACACGGTCAGTCATGATCGTGAGCCTAGAATGCCTGAGGCGATGGACTCTGCCAACTCCTGGCGGTGCGCGACCGTGCCACAGCGCTGCGACTCGGTGCGATTGCTCAAATACCCGCACTCGATGAGGACGGCTGGCATGAGCGTGCGGCGCAGCACACTGAGATCCCCATGGAACACGCCACGATTCACGCCTTTCAAATTCTGGTCCATGCTGCGTAGAATTTTCCTGGCCAGAGTCTTGCCGCTGTCGCTGCGATAAAAGATCTCCATGCCACTGATGCTGCGATCTTTGGAGGCATTGAAATGGATGCTGACAAAGATGGCCTTTGAGTAGCGGTTGGCGATGACCGCTCGGTCTTCGAGTTCCACATGCTCATCACTGCGCCGAGTCATGATGACCCGCAATCCTTTGGCTTTAAGCAGCCGCTCCAAACGCTGCGCGGTGTCGAGACAAAGCTTCTTTTCCACAAGCCCATGCCACACGCAGCCGCCGTCTTTTCCACCATGCCCAGGATCTATGATGACCGTGCCGAACGTCAGTGCCTGGGCAGGTGGGCTGACCCAGCAGACGAGGAGGAGCACGATGAACCGGATCTTGTTCATGAGTTTACTTGGGGATCTTCAGCGGCTTGCCTTCGCGGATGTTGTCTGATGACATGCCGTTGGCGGCCTTGATCTTGGAGACAGTGGTGCCGTTCCTTTTGGCGATGGCTCCTAGCGTATCGCCTTTCTTGATCACATAAGTGCTGCTAGTGCCTTTGCTGCTGCCGCTCTTCGACTTGCTGCTTGTGACGGTCTTTTTCTTGCTAGGTGATGAGGAAACTTTCCTCACAGGCGAAGGATTCCTTTTGGAGACCGATCCATCGTGGGATGAACTCCACGAGTCGTTGTCGGACTCTAAAGCACTGCCATTGGAGGCCCAAGCGGTCATGTAGTCGCCTTCGGCATTGAAGGGGTAGCTCTTCTTCTCCATGCTGTGTGCTGGCGTCTGTGCGCTGCCGTGCAGATCAATCACAGGCAGCTTGCGCGGCACACCTCTGACTCTTGGCGACGAGCCACAGGAGGCCAGCAGTGCGGGCAGGATGACGATAGAGAGAGCGGTGCGTAAATTCACAGGGATCATCGGGCCGCAGCTTCGGCGAATCGCGCGCTGCTGCAAATCCATAGTGAGCAGGTTTATGCGGGAGACGTGACCTGCGGGTAATCGACCAACTGCACCAACTGAATGCTGTAGCGCTCGGCGATGAGGTCTGCCTCAGACTCAAGATAGTCGTCGCGGTAGTACACTTCTTTGACGCCGTAAGCGCAGAGCATCTGCATGCAACTGGTGCAGGGCTTGGTCGTGCAGGCCACGAGGCGGACATTGCCGCGCGTGAAGAGGCTGCAAAGATTCACCTCGGCATGAAGCATGTATTTTCGGCGATCATCACGATCAATCCAAAAGTCCGGCGAGGCGTTGTAGCCAGGAGCCAGGCCATTGTAGGCAGTGCCGATCACTCGATTGTCGAAATCAAGGGCCACCGCGCCGACTTTCCGAAAAGGGTCCTCTGAGCGCAGGCTGGCCACATGAGCGAGAGCCATCGCATACTCAGGGATGCTCAGTCGCGCACGCGGCTCGGGATTCAGGGGGGAAGGTACGTTCTCCATAACTTCAGTCCTCTTCATCGACTCCGCCTTTGCCACCAGCAATGATGCCGCGCTTGGTGCCTGCGACAAAGTCGGTAAACACGGCTGCCTCGGCGCTGAGTTCCTGCGCGCGCAGTTCTTCCACGGCCTGGGCATTGTTGAGTCCTGAGCGATAGATTTTCCGAAAAGCATCCCGAAGCGCACGCATCTGATCACGGGTGAATCCGGCACGCTTCAGACCGACGATGTTCAATCCACGAGCACGAGCTGGGTTGCCATCGGCAGTGCAGTAAGGCGGCACGTCCTGGACGATCTTGGAGCAGCCGCCGATGATGCTGCGTGTGCCGATGCGGCAAAACTGATGCACCGCACTGAGTCCGCCGATAATCGCGTAGTCCTCAACCAAAACATGCCCTGCCAAGGTGCCGTTGTTTGAGAAGATGACGTGATTCCCCACAACGCAGTCGTGGGCGATGTGGACGTAACAAAGGAAGGTATTGTGGCTACCAATGATGGTTTTATCACCAGGCGAAGTGGCACGATGAACGGAGCAAAATTCACGGAAGGTATTGTCGTCACCGATCTCAAGACCGGTGGGTTCAGCGCTGTATTTTAAATCCTGCGTTTGCTGACCGATCGAGCTGTAGGCGTAGAAGCGGTTCCTCTTTCCGATCTTGGTCGGCCCCATCACAGTGACATGATGCTGTAGCCAGGAGCCGTCACCGATCTCCACCTCAGCCCCGATGATGCAGTAGGGGCCGATGCTGACATCAGCTCCCACTCGGGCTGATGGATCAATGATGGCGGTAGGGTGGATCATGCGAGGAGCTGAAATTGAAAAATCGAGAATGGAACCTGTCGCTGCACCTCACCGATCCACGACGCTGAACATGAGATCAGCTTCGGAGACGACCTGTCCGTTGACGATGCAGCGGGCCGAGGCCTGAGCGATGCTGCGTTTGATCTTATGCATTTCAGTCTCGATGATGAGCGTGTCACCCGGCTGCACGGGCTTGCGCCACTTCACATTGTTGGCACTCATGAAGTAGCCGATCTTGCCTTGGTTCCCCGGCAGTCTCAGCAGGACGATGCTCGCGACCTGAGCCATGGCCTCAAGCTGGAGCACGCCGGGCATGATCGGGTGACCAGGGAAGTGGCCTTGGAAAAACGGCTCGTTGATGGTGACGTTCTTGATGCCTGTGCATTTGGTCTCGCCTTCAAATCCGATGATCCGATCCACGAGCAGGAACGGGTAACGATGCGGTAGAATGCGCATCACCTCGTTGATGTCGAGCACGGCATCACCTGTCGGGATATTCACCGTCGGTGGCACCATGGCGCGCATGGCGTTGTATTGAGTATCGATCGCACGGGCCATCTCGGTATTCGGGCCATGGCCAGGGCGCACGGCGATCACATGACCTGTGATGCGTTTACCAGCCAGCATGAGATCCCCCACAAGGTCGAGAATCTTGTGCCGAACGAACTCGTTCTCAAAACGCAGCGGCTGCTTGGAGAGGAGCGTCTCCCCACGGACGACGACAGCAGCCTCCAGCGTGCCGCCTTTGATCAGCCCCTTTTCCATCAGCGGGGCGATGTCTTCGTAGTACACAAAAGTGCGCGCGGGAGCGATCTCCTTTTCATAGGTTTCAGGATTGATCTCCACTGAGAAATACTGCGTGAAGCGCCCGCCCGGTCCGACATTGGTACAACTGATGCGGAACTTCTTATCTGGCACGATGGTGATGATGGTGCCGTCACGGGTCTCTTGGTAAATGGGTTCGCGAATCTCGAAAACCTTGCGCGCTGCCTGCTGCTCCTGAATCCCAGCTTTCTTGATGAGTTCGACAAATGGCAGCGAGCTACCGTCCACGATGGGTGGCTCATTCGAATCCATCTCGATGATGGCATTGTCCACACCCATGCCAGACAGGGCACTGATCACATGCTCCACGGTATGCACATTCACGCCGCCTTCAGCGATGGTGGTGGCGCGCTCCACCTTCTGCACTTTCTCCACTAGGGCGGGAATGAAAGGCTTGTCCTCCAGATCCATGCGGCGGAATTTGAAACCAAAGTTCTCAGGGGCTGGCTGTAAAGTCAGCGTCACCTGCTCTCCAGTATGCAGAGAGGTTCCCGTGATGGAGGCCGATTTGGCGAGGGTGTGTTGGCGGTCAGAAGCAGACATGGAAAGAAAAAGGCAGCCCGTTTTAGCCGTGCGCTCCAGTGGGGTCAAAGAGAAACGCTCAAAGTGTCACTCAAAGACACTCGACAACCGATGGCCCCGACGGCTTTCAAGCCGACAGCATAACATTCAAATAAAAGAGGGCGATGGATCGCTCCATCGCCCTCAGAAAAAATCACAGCCTACAGCGGTGAAGGATTGTTAACACCTGGAAGGCTAAGCGCACCACTCTGCATACCTGGACCGATAACATTCAAATTGCTTGGGTTATTCGGATTGTTTGGGTTATTCGGATTGTTTGGGTTATTCGGATTGTTTGGGTCATTCGGATTGTTGTTGGCAGAATTAAAACTACCACCAGCACCAAAACTCATTCCGCTGACACTGATAGGGGCACTGAAAGGAAGAAGTGCAAAACCGCCAGCGCTACCGCCATCATCACCATCACCAGGAACAACTGCACTTATCAGGGCCACCTGCTGCTCTTGCCAATAGGCAGAGAGATCCATGCTGCCTGGGGCGGGATTAATGTTGCCTGGGGCGAGATTAATGTTGCCTGGGGCGAGATTAATGTTGCCCACCAGTGCTGTTGGATGGGCCTCCCAGCGAAGGGCGATGTAGCGCGCTTTGACCGGAGATTGGTTTTTGATTTTGACAAAGCCTTTGCCTTCGGCGTCATCGCCCTTGGCGACTGGTTTCAAGGTGTCGAGCACCGTTGAATCAAAACTGAGCCGACCGCGCCAATCTTCTTTCTCGGGAAGAGTGTCAAAGGAGTAAACAGACAGACGAACCGCGCGCGGCGTGTAGGTAGCACCAAATTCCCGCAGAGTGCGAACCTGACCAAAGTCATAGACGACGGTGCGATACTTCTCCTTACTTGCCGGGAAATCAATGGGACCACCCTGCGAGGCTTGATCACGGTTTGTCACGTTCTCGGGGCTGATATAGATCATACGTCCGCCACCGATGCCACCAGCCAAGTTGACGGTTGGGGATGATGAATCAGAGGATTCTTCAAAGGTGTAGTCCGCATCGTTATCCGCACCCAGGACGCTGAAGCCGCGGATCGTGCCTGCACGAATGATTTCGAATTGGAGGCGCAGGTAGCGCCCCTGAGCTGTAGCCAGCGAAAGTTGCACCAAACGATCAGCAGGAGTGAAGACCGCCGTGGCCGAACTGCTCCAAGCTTTACCATCAGTGCTGACGGAGGCAGAAACCTTGCCTTCGATTCCGTCGCTCACAAACGAAGCGCTGTTGATGACTGCTTGTTTGGTGAATTTGATGACCGCATCACTTTTACCAGCGGCGAGTTTGATCGGATTGATCGGATTACCGGCGACAAAATTGTCTGTATCAGCAATGCCATGTGACTCACTCACAGCGGCACTCTTTGGAGACATACACATATTGACGGGGATCGTAGCAGCCGCTGGAAGGCGGCTCCACTTAGCTGCTGCTGCAGTGATGATGCAGGCAGAGATCAGCAGGGTGTAAATGGGTGCTTTTTTCATGATGAGCGAGTGAGGTGTCGGGAAGCGTAACTCAGATGGGGGTATTTATCTGTAATAGCTGTATTTCAACCACAGTGGTCTGACAATGTAAACACTTTTTCGTCAACCTTTTAGACTCATGCGCATTGAGGCTGCCGTCACTTCAATCTTTCGATCTTCACCCTGGCGATCCCCTGCTGCCGAGTCAGGCCAATTTCTGCGGCTGCGCAGGGGGTCAAATCAATCACTCGCCCTAGGATATATGGCCCACGGTCATTGATCCGAACGATGACTTGGCGCCCCGTGCCCAGATGCGTGACTCTGACGCGGCTGCCCATAGGCCAGGTCCTGTGTGCAGCGGTGCAGGCAGAGGCATTGAAACGCTCCCCACTGGCCGTTCGGCGGTCTTTATAGATGGAGGCAATCCCATGCTGGGTTTGCATGACGGTGACAGTCGGCCCGACCGTTAAATGTCTGTGACCCGAGTGCTGGCAAGCTGGGATGAGTCCCAATAATAGAATCAGTAATGAGGTGCCAAGACGTTGCATCCTCAGCAGTTCACCGAAAAGGCAGAGGCATTTCAATCTCCATTTTCAGTCAATCGGAGAAAAGCTGTCATCACCTTCTGAGTGATCGACCCTGGAGTCGGAAGTTCCCTCTCATCAATCTGAGCGATGGGATGGACATCCCGAGTGGAGGAGGTGAGAAAAGCTTCCTCACAGTCTTGCAGCACCGAAATAGGTAGGGCTTCCTCAAAACAGGAAAGGCCCGCCTCACAACAGGCCTGAAGCACCAATCGCCGAGTGACGCCAGCCAGACAGCCGGAGGAAAGCGGTGGCGTGATGAGTCGGCCGCCCAAGACGACGAACACATTTGAACCCGTCCCCTCACACAGTTCCTCACGAGTGTTTGCCAAGAGCGCCTCCCCACAACCACGCGCCCGAGCATGGGCCAGCGCGCGGACATTTTCGCCATAGGAGGTGCTTTTCACTCCGGCCAGTGCCCCGGACTCGTTGCGGGTCCATGGAACCAAGCACACGCGTTCCGTCGCTGGCCAGGGCTTGTAGGCTGTGGCGGTGACAAAAACCGTCTGAGCCGAGTCCCCACGCTCTGAGCCGAGCGGCCCATCGCCGCTAGTGATGGTGACGCGGATGCGAGCTTCATCGAGTTGATTGGCTTTCAAAACGGCATCCATCGCAGCCAGGTACTCCGCCTCAGGCAGCGGCTTGAGACCAGTCACTTCACAGGAATGCACCAGCCGCTCCCAGTGTTCGCGTGCCGCAAAAGGACGGCCCTGATGGGCGACTAAGGTTTCAAAGACTCCGTCCCCGACGAGCAGTCCGTGATCGAGCGGTGAGATGTGGGCTTCTTCTCGGCGGCAAAGGCGACCATTCAGCCAAATGAATGCAGACAGGGCCGAAACAACCGTACCTCGGCAGCAGATGCAAGTTGTGAGGTGGCGCTTGTGTCCGGCCACATCTACGGCTACAAGCCCCGTCCATGTTTGTTGACCAGATTAAAGT
>JBEBGU010000777.1:0-2713 GCA_040081325.1 Prosthecobacter sp. | reverse complement strand
ATCTCGGGCTAAATGAATCACAAGTAGAGGCGCTGGGTCTCGCTTGAAAAATCGTTCTTTCCATTTCTGACCGAGCTGTGCAAAATCAAAACATGACATGGTTTTACAATAACGAAGGTGAGGCAGACGGACCGCATGAGGAATCCGCGATGTTGACCCACGTTAGCGCAGGCCGAGTGCGTGCTCAGACCTTGATCTGGCATAAGGGGCTGGATCTCTGGCTTGAAGCAGGCACGCTGAGCCCAGCCTGGTGGCAGCCCGCAGTAGAAAAACCAGTGATCAAAACCCCAGGCAGCACCACGATAGGCGTCATCTCATCTCATCGCAGCCCCGTGCCGCTAGCGCCCACAGAAGCTCCGGCAAAAAATAAAGCAGGTCTGCTAAAGCGCCTCTTTGGGTCAAAGAAAAAGCCGATTGAATGAAAGTCAGCGTGACCGCTACTTCCGCCGCTCGAGTACGATGCGGAAACTGATCGTGGGTCGGTTCGTATCAGGCGGCACAGGCGAGCGAGCAGAAGAGAGAATCTCGTCTGGATTCGCGCTGCGCCAGTTGCCGCCGCGCACCGTGCCGAGTGTGCTCTTGGTTTTTGGATCGATGCTCTTGCTGGCTTCAAAGTCTGTGTCCACCCATTCGGATGCATTGCCCGCTAAGCCAATGATGCCGCGCTCATTTGGGGCAAAGACCGCCACGGGCGCTAACTGCGGAAAGCGGTCCTCGTAGCCAGGAATCACGTTTTCTAAATTAGCTTTCCGACTGGCCGTC
This sequence comes from Prosthecobacter sp., assembly GCA_040081325.1. GTDB lineage: Bacteria > Verrucomicrobiota > Verrucomicrobiia > Verrucomicrobiales > Verrucomicrobiaceae > Prosthecobacter. The sequence continues at coordinate 1,951 of JBEBGU010000777.1, read as the reverse complement.
ATGTTGGCGAGGTTATCAATATTCTCCGGCGGAGGCCAATCAAAGCCCCATGGGTAAATGCCACGGATTCGGCCATTGCGCTCGCTGGGTGTAGCACCGCGCTCCAGTGGCAGCCCCACAGCACGACTCCACTCTTCATCGGTTGGCAGACGATAGAGATCCTTGGCTCCGATCAGCCCTGCGTTGCGCTCATGCTCGGTGAGCCAGGTGCAAAAAGCACGCGCTTCTGTGCGGTCAATCGCGACGACGGGCTGTGTGCCGCCTTTACCTTCAACGTCCATGTTGCCAGGTTTGCGGCTGTTAGTGGCCTTCACAAACTCCATGTAATCACGACGGCGCGTTTCCGTGGCGGCGATCATGATGCCCTCCACCAGCGGCACAAACTTCATGCCCAGTCCATTCGCCTTCCACTCACGACCAAAAGTCACCGCCTGGCGTGTCTGCATGTCGGAGAAAAGCTCCAGCAACTCGCCAGCATGGACGTCACCTTCTAAAACCACATCCGAGAAGCCCTCTTCACGCAGTTCATACTCCACCAGTCCACTGCGGACTCGGGGCAACTCCAGCGGCGTGTAGCCTTGAAATTCATCATGCTGGAAAACGCGGATTTTTTCCGGCGTGCTGCGGATGACCACACTGCCATAGGTCTGCCGCTCCACCCGCAGATGGAAAGCCTGCCAGTCGGAGCTTTCGGAACCCGTCGCAGTTTCAGGCTCACGCTCATCGGGCATGTCATCAGCCGCTGCATTGCCGCTATCCACATAGTAAAAGGGTTCCACAGCATAATGATGCTCCTGACTCAGGTAGCCCGCGCTACGATCCATGTCTGTTAGCCAGTAGCGGAACGCCTCTGAATCACCCACTGGTACGACGATGAAGTAGGCGCTGTCTTTGCTGGCTGAGGCGCGCACGACCTTGCCTTCAAAGGATCTGTCCGTGGCTTCAAGGAAGCGTTTGAAATGTTTGATCTCGACTGGCTGGACCGTCGAGTGACCACCCGGAGCTGGCTTGAAAGTCATGCCCAAACTATTCGTCCAGCGCTCACCCGGCTGCGGCAGTTTGGTGGCTTCGAGCGCCAAGTCATACTCGGCAGGCTTCGTGCGACTCGCTGAATGCTCAATCTCTAGTTGTTTGTGGCCGGGCAGTCGGAGTTGGTAAATCACCGGCACGCCTTCTTCGGGATTCAATCTCAGCGGTGTGATCCCCAGGTCATCTTCACCCGCATACACATGTGCTCCCGGTGGCGTCGTGATGATCATCAGCATTGGAGTGCCCTTTTGCACCGCCACCATGCCCATACCAGCCTCTCGTTGCGCCAGCCACATGCCAAATCCCACGGCAAGTCCTAGAGTCACGGCTGCTGCGGCTGCCCATTGCCACACCACCCGGCGGGACGATGGCAGTGGCTGCCCCTGCAAGTCGAGTGCCATCTCATGCGCACTGGTATAACGATCTTTGGCTTTCGGCGCGCAGGCGGTACAGATGACTCTGTGCAGCCGCCGCCAGATGTCTAGTTTCTCTCCCGTCGCACTGCATGAGGGGATGTCCGGGAAGTCGAGCCGATCTTTCCCCGTGCTGGCCTCATAGAGCACCATGCCGAGAGAGAAAATGTCTGACTCCGGCGAGCCAGGCCCCTCCGGTGCCACGAAGCCCTCCGTGCCCACAAAGCTGCGCTGACCAAGAAGCGCGACCAAGCCAATGTCAGCCAACCGACACGCCCCATCAATGAAGATGAGGTTCGAGGGCTTCACATCGCGGTGGATGAGTTTGTTCTCGTGCAGGTAGTGCAGTCCTTCGGCCACGTTGGAGCCAATTTGCAAACAGCGCTCAGCTTTGATGCGTTTCTCACGGCGCATCTGCAAACCCAAGATGTGCGGCTTGTAAGTCTCAGGCACAATGTTGCGCCCGAGCTCCAGATCGTCCGCCAGCTCCATCACATAATAATAAAAAC
>JBEBGU010000776.1:0-2720 GCA_040081325.1 Prosthecobacter sp. | reverse complement strand
GCTTGAAGTGCGCATCAATGGCAAAAAAGTTGCCTCCATCTCGCGTGTCGGTGATGTCTTTGGCGAGCTGGCTTTGGTGAATCAGGACAAACGAGCCGCCTCCGTCATCGCTGGCAGTCGTGCGCTCTGTCTGGCCGTGGACCAGAAATTTCTCCAGGACATCCATCCGCGTGAGGAAGACCCAGCTTTTCACGCCGCGCTCTTTGAATTCGTCGCCCGTCTCGTGGCCAAGAAACTCGACGCCACCTCACGCCGCCTAGCTGAGGTGGAAAAGGAACTGCGCTTGCTGAAAGAGGCACATGCACAGCCAGTGGCTTCACCTGATAAAGCTGCCAAGTCGGCTCCTCGACGCCCCGCCGCCAAAGCGGTGAAGAAGCCAGCTCGCCGCAAGACGTTAGCGTAAAGGGTTTCATCCAGGTTCATGACAGGGCGGTTGCTTCCCTTTCTGCTTCGGGCAATGTGGCGCGCTGTGACACTCGCTCAGGACAGAAATATTCAGACCGGACTCGCTGGATCGTTTGTGATCCACGCGATCGCGTTGCTGGTGCTGCTGTGGAGTTTCAGCACGGAGGCGGGCAAACGTCTGCTGGAACCGCCCGTGGTGAAGGAGGAGCCTGTGCAGGAAGTGACGATGATCTACCCCGAGCAGATCATCCCAGCGCCGCTGCTGCCAAAGCCACCCCCGCCAAAAGCCTACATTCGCACGACTCAGAATGAAGGGATCGCGGCGACTCCGAAAGGCGCGGCCTTTCAATCCGACCGTAACACGCGCGCAGCCAGCAAGCTGCCGCCGAGGTCGGACGCTACACTGATGATGCCGACCACAGATGGCACCGCGCCGACGAAGAGGGAGTTGGCGAATCGTGATTATCGGGATGGGCAGATCAAGAATGACAACGCGCCGCCAGCCAATGCCACGCCGCTGGAAATGCGCTCACCCCAGCAGCAACCGACTCCGCCAGCACCGCCCACGCAGGTGGCAAAAGCCACGCCAGCCGTCGCCACACCGCTGGTGAAGATGATGGAGGAGCTAGATAAGGACGCCGCGCGACTCGACCCGAATCGATTGCCTATCGAAGTGCGCAAGGCTGAAAAACAAAAGGTCGCCGAACCAACTCCACCGAAACCTCAGGTGCGTGAACCTCAAGACCAGTCCCCGCCTGTGCCGAAAGCGATCCCGGTGACTGATCCGCTGAAGATGACTGCTGGCAGGCCTGAGAAAGATGCCTTCAATCCTTTCACGCGCACCGGCAAGCAAGATGGCGCGATCAATCGTGAGGGTGAAAACGCCGTCGATGCGGAAGCCACGCCGCTGGGCAAATACATGCGCCAAGTCACCGGCGCGGTGGAGAAGAAGTGGCATCTCTATGTCAATCTCGGCAAGGACTCGATCAACTTTGGTCGGGTGCGCTTCCGCTTCTATGTGGACAAGCGCGGCACGCCACAGGATCTCAAAATCCTCTCTGATGCTCGTGATGCTGACCCGCGTATGAGAGAGTTGACGCTGCGCGCCATTCTCGATGCGCAGATCCCACCGATCCCCGCCGACCTGCTACCCACGCTGGATGAAGACCGCGTGAAGATCGAGTATGAAGCCATTGTCTATTGAGCCGTTATCGTCCACACCCTCGACCTACATTTTCAAAACACGCCTGGGCTGATCGCTGCCTATGTGATCGAGACGAGTAGCGGTCTGGTGCTGATCGAGACTGGGCCGGGTTCGACGCTGGAAACGCTGCGAGCTGGCATTCGCGAGCTTGAACTGGATGAAAAGAACGTTAGGCATGTGTTCGTCACACACATTCACCTCGATCACGCCGGAGCTGCTGGCTGGTGGGCGCAGCAGGGCGCGCAGGTGTATTGTCATGAAAAGGCAGCGCGGCATTTGATTGATCCCTCGAAGCTGATCGACAGCGCGCGGCAGATTTATGCAGACCGCATGCACTCGCTCTGGGGTGAGATGCTGCCTGCACCGGAAGAGCGAGTCACCGTGCTTGCCGATGGCGAAAGTGTGACGGTGGGAGATGTCACGATCACCGCCTGGGACACGCCGGGCCATGCGCGGCATCATCATGCTTTCGTGATCGGCGATGTTTGCTTCACCGGTGATGTGGCGGGGATGCGCCTGGCGGGCACTGACTATCTCTCCGTGACTGCCGCACCACCGCAGTTTGAACCCGTGGCTTACGTGGCGTCGGTAAATCGGCTCGCTGGGGCAGGCTTTAGAAAGCTGTATCTCACCCACTTCGGAGAGATCACGGATGTGGCTGCGCATCTGGCCGAGTATCGGCAGCGCATCCAGGCCGTGCATGAGGCCGTGCTCCAGGATCACGCTTCCGGTTTTACCACCGAGCAGATCCGCAGCCGCTATGAAAACCGCGAGCACACGCTTGCCACGGCGCTCGGTGTCACCTCCAGCGACTGGGCGCGGCTGGAGCAGTCGAACAACACAGCCATGTGCGCCGACGGAGTGCTTCTATATGTGGAGAAGAGCAGCTCCGTCTGAGGAGTCGTTTGCAATGGGTTGATATACAACGATAGGCATGGCCCGTCATGAAACTCCTACCCTTGGTCCTATCACTGTTGCTCGTCGCTCTCAGTCAGCTCAGAGCAGATACCTTTCCGCCAACCTTAGCCGGCGGCTATCAAGCGCTACTCTATTACGGAAACGAAGCCACAGGCACCCCTGCTGGAATCTTGAAGCTCACAGTCACTACTAC
>JBEBGU010000775.1:0-2723 GCA_040081325.1 Prosthecobacter sp. | reverse complement strand
CCGAAGACCTCACAGGACTGGTCGTCAGTCTGGCGGCTCCGGGTGACTTCACTTTCACTCAGCCTGCTGTCACGACGCTGGCTCCCGGTGCCACGACGACTTTCACGGCCACCTTTTCGCCCGTCCTTCTAGGCTCACACACGGCGACACTTCGGATCGCGAGCAGTGATTTCGATGAGAACCCATTCGACATCGCACTCAGCGGCGCGGGTGTGGGGTCACTCAGGGACAATTACGCGAACCGTCTCAATCTCGGCAATGCGGCGACGGTGGAGGTGATCGGGTCTAACCGGAATGCGACTATCGAGCCGGGGGAGAACACGTTTGGGGGCATCACGGGGGCAACCGTCTGGGCGGATTGGACGGCACCGACGACGGGGTGGGTGACGATCAACACGGTGGACAGTCCGCTGGATACTCAGATCGGCCTCTACACGGGCGGCGGCACGCTGGCTGGGCTGAGCTTGATTGGCTACAATGATGACAGTCGCCGCCCAACGGACTTGGATTATTTTGGCAACCCCTACAACGTCTCACGACTGGTCTTCGTGGCTCAGGCGGGCACGACCTACACGATCTCCGTCGGCGGGCATTATCAAGGCAGTCAGGAGACGGGGACGTTCGAACTCCACATCGCCCCCGAGCCAGCGCCACCAGTCCGGGTGATGGGTGTGACCTTCACGCCAAACTCCGCTGATGTGACGAGTGCCGCGCAGCCCGCCACGATGCAGCTTTCTGTGGATTCTAATTCAGCGCTGTTTCCTGACAGTTATCTGGATGTCACGGTCATCCGCCCGGACAGCGGTCAATACGGGAGCGGCCTCTATGCGAACTTTCAAGACTCGGACCGAGTGTCAGGAACTAACACCAGCGGCATCTATGAGCAGTTGGTCACCATCCCGCGCTATATTCCAGGCGGTGCCTGGCCGGTCAGAGTCTCGGCATGGTCCGTCCTCGGCGACGGGGACTATACATGGTCCACACAAGGGGCTGATTTGCTGGAGGACTTTTATCTCATCCCTCCACCGGCCAACGCTCCATTACCAGTGACGAATACTGGCGCTGTGGACAGTACGGCACCGACGCTGGTTAGCATCACGGGAGTCCCACCAGTGGTCGATGTTACCACGGGTGATGTGACCTTCGATGTGGACATTACTTTCACCGATGGCCTGTCTGGTTTCACGGAGGCCTATTTTTCCGCGACGAATAACCTCTTTGGGAATGGAGTGTATTACAGCAGCTTTGGAACGATCGTCTCGGGCGATGAATTCAGTGGTGTGTATCGACAGACGGTCACCATTTATCAAGGCTCCCAATCAGGGACGTATTACCCCGTTATCACCCTCAATGATACCGCACTCAATCAAAGCTACTACTCAGATTACGGCGGTTATGGCGAACGCTTTTCAGCGCCGGGTTCAGACCTGACTTTCCAGATCATCGGTGTGGAACCGGAGATCGAGGTGGAGGCTCCTGGTGGCGGCGCGCTCACCGATGGCGGTCCAGGATTTGATTTCGGTTCTGCGAGTGTGGCAATGACTGCGGCCAGCTATGACTTCAGCGGCAGTTTCTCGGGGGCATTCAGCCAGCACCTCAATGAAGGCACCGGCACGGCCGTACAGAGCGGGGGCGCGCTCAGATACCACGCAGCGGATTGGCCGGACGAATCGAACGCTGCTTTCATCCACCGGGACTTCCAGCCCACCTACAACCAATCGTGGAGTACTGAAGCCACGGTCAGCATACCCTTGAGTCTTGATGGAACATTACCTTCCTATCATTCGTGGATCGACAACGGACTAACGGTTGGCTTCACCGATACAGCCGGTCGTGTCTTCCATGTGACCGTCGCTTTGTCACTCGAACCTGAGCGCAAATACCTGTGCTTTTATTCAGTGACGGACACCGATGGCAGCTCCTATGAAATCAATACGGGCACTGATGTCGCCACCACGGATGAATCGGGTGTGGTGCGCCTCAAGTTTGATGCGACCACCAAGACTCTGACGGCGGAGACTGACACGAATACGATCTTCCGACTGGATCTAAACCTCGCTGGCTGGGGCATGACGGCGAGCGATACCTTCGCCATCGCCACCAGTTTCAGCAACAGCGGGTGCACGATCCCAGAAGTCACACCGATTACCATCGACGACTTCCATGCGGCCATCACGGAGCCGACAGCGGAACAGACTTTTACCATTACCAATACCGGCGTGGGCAATCTATATGGACTACAGCTAACCAAAGATGGACTCAATGACGCTGACTTCACGCTGAGTGATCTAAGCACGACCTTTCTCATGACAGGTCAGAGCACGACCTTCACAGTTAGTTTTTCCCCAAAAGGCGCGGGCGCACGAGAAGCGACTCTGCATATCCTCAGCAATGATGCGGATGAAAATCCTTTCGACATCGAACTGACCGGAAATGGATCATCCTCAGCACCAACAGTTATCACTCAACCCGCTACAGGACTCTCGCTCAGCACAGCCACGCTCAATGGTCTGGTCAATAGCAATGGATCGAGCACGAGCGTGAGTTTCGACTTTGGCCCAGACACGAATTACGGTTCGTCAATTATCGCGACTCCAGCATCGACTTCCAGCAGCTTAGACACTGCCATAAATGCCGTGCTCACGGGTATGATACCTGGCACGACCTGGCATTACCGAGTGCGCGCCACGAACAGCGATGACACGACTCTCGGTGCAGATCGC
>JBEBGU010000774.1:0-2724 GCA_040081325.1 Prosthecobacter sp. | reverse complement strand
CCATTGATAAACTTGGCTTCGAGGCCGCTTTCCTGCATGGCCTTCGAGATCGCCTTGCCGCCACCATGTACAATCACGGGATTGATGCCCACGGCTTCGAGAAAGACCACGTCCTTCAGAAAGGTGTTCACCACTGCCGGATCTTCCATCGCGCTGCCGCCGACTTTGATCAGAAACGTGCAGCCTCGGAAGCCCTGCATGTAGGGCAGGGCTTCGAGTAGCACGTCGGCTTTGCGGGTCTGGGAATCCAAATCGGTCATCGGCAGGAGGGGAATGCGAAAGGAAGGGCATCCCCAGGCATCGTCAAGCCCTGTGACGGAAATTTACAGTCACTTGCAGCACCAGAGAACGACTTGGAAAAGTCGTTCTACATCAATCCCGCGTCACCACGCGGTCGAGATTCAGCAGCACACCAGCGGTCGTCGTGTAAGCGGCGAGATCGGCGGCTTGCAGATTAGAGTCTGCTTTGGACGCGCCTTGTGTGATCGTCTTTGTGGCATCTTCGGGATGGGCAGCATACCACGCGCGGCGTTCGCTCCAGCCTTTGAGTAGGAGCTTTAGCGCATCAGGCTCGATGTCACGAGCCGTGGCGCGCTGGAAACCATAGGCGATGGCCTCTTGCGGCGTCTTGCCGTGCTTCATCATCTGTTCGGCCAGACCGCGTTGAGCTTCGACAAAAGTGACTTCATTGAGCATCGCCAGCGCTTGCAGCGGCGTGTTCGTGCGGCTGCGCTTCACGGTGCAGATCTCACGTGTCGGCGCATCAAAGAGCAGCATCGTCGGCGGAGCGGCGGTGCGTTTCCAGAAGGTGTAGAGACTGCGACGATACAGGCCCTCTCCGGCATCCGCCTTGTAGCCGCGCAGATCGCCATACTTGCTGGTTTCATCCCACACGCCTTCAGGCATGTAAGGCCTCACGCTGGGACCGCCGACTTTGGAGACAAGCAGGCCGCCAATGGCGAGAGCCTGATCGCGCACGACTTCGCCAGACAAACGGAAGCGCGGACCACGAGCCAGCAACCGATTCTCAGGATCGCGCTCGATCATGGCAGGTGTGACTTTGGAAGTCTGGCGATAAGCACGGCTCGTGACCATGAGTTTGAGGACATGCTTCATGTCCCAGCCACTGCGCATAAACTCCGCTGCGAGCCAGTCGAGCAGTTCGGGATGCACGGGATACTCGGCCTGCACACCGAAGTTTTCCGTCGTCTTGCACAAGCCGACGCCAAACAAGCGCTCCCACTGGCGATTCACCCAGACGCGCGCCGTCAGTGGATTGTCTTTGGCCACCAACCATTTGGCCAGACCGAGACGATTCATCGGGGCCTCCTTGGGCATGGGATTCAGCCAGGAAGGCACAGCCATCGACACTTTCGTCGTCGGCTTGTCATACTCACCGCGTGTCAGAATGAAAGCATCACGCGCAGTCTTGGCCTCTTTCATCACCATCGTGGTTGGCAGTGCATTTTCAAAATCAGCGAGCGTCTTCTGCTTCACCGCGACGAGATCATTCGCGCGCTTCACCGGACTGTCCACGGTGGCCAGGTAATACTGCTCCAGTTCCTTTGTCTGTGCGGGCGTACGCTTCGCAGATGCTAGAATGGCTTTGATCTTCGCCAGATCAGCATTGCCATCGAGCTTCACATTCGCTGCGGGCAAGGCCGTGCTGCTGAGTCGGAAGCGGCCAATGTTGTGTCCGCCGATCGCTTCATGGCGCAGTCTCAGCAGCACCTGCGCGCCTTCCGAGTAACTCACCGAACGCTCCAGCAAAAACATGGCGCGGCGGTTCTCCTTCTTCGTCGGACCATCAATGGCCCATCCTGAGCGACGCCCCTTCTTGAGCACGTTGGCTATCTCGTAACCCTTCTGGCTGTAGTCCGCCTCAGCCTTTGCCAAAGTCTGCTGCTCTGGCTTGCCACCGGGCTTCTGGATAAAGACATCGAAGTCGCTGAGCACGAAGTTGCCATTGCTGTTACGGCCCAGACTCTGCTCGGGCAATGACGGATCAGTGAAGCATTCGAGCAGGAAACCGGAGACGCCATCCTTCGGCATCGGCGCATCGAAAAGATATGTGTCCTTCTGAGGGTTAGGCCCGCTGGCGAGGTAGCTGCCATCGGCTTGTCGAGTGAGTTTCGCGCCCTTCTCGTTGAGTTTGGAAACGACCTGCGTGGGCTCCAGCATTGTCCATGCGGACTTCTGAGCGCTGAGCTTGGCGCCAGCGTCTTTCTCCCATGCCGCGAGCAGTGCTGGCAGTGTCTTCTTCGTCTCGGCAGCGGACTTTCGCGCGGACTCGATCTCCGCTTTCATCTGCACGATCTTCGTTTCGTCTTCAGGTTTGGTGACATTCATGATTGGCACGGAATTACCGCCGCTGCGATTTGATGCGCCCTGGATCGTGCCGCTTTCCTCGACGTTATTGAAGAAGGCGAACATGGAATAAAAATCCTTCTGCGTGATCGGATCATACTTATGATCATGACAGCGCGCGCAGTTCATCGTCAGGCCGAGCCAGGTGAAGCTCGTCGTCTCCACGCGGTCGATGATGTTCTCGATGCGCCACTCTTCCGCGATGATGCCCCCTTCCCCGTTGATGCGATGATTGCGATTGAAGCCCGTGGCGACAAGCTGGCTCTGCTTCGCATTCGGGAGCAAATCACCTGCTATCTGCTCGACGGTGAATTGATCAAAAGGCTTGTTGTCATTGAAGGCCTGGATCACCCAGTC
>JBEBGU010000773.1:0-2726 GCA_040081325.1 Prosthecobacter sp. | reverse complement strand
TCACCGGCGTGCGCGGGCTGCTGGCTCCGCCACTGGCCTTTGCTGCGATCACCGTGACGTCATTTCAAACTCTCAGCCTCATCTGCGGAGCCGCCATTTTAAGTGCCAGCGCCTTTATCACCGTCCGCGCTCGCGGTAGCGACGCCGAAACAGTGCGCCGCCTGGGTCCCAAAGAGAGACTCTGAAAAAGGCAGTGACATAGAGTGGCTCTAGTTGTTGGAGGGTTGTTGCACATATTAACATCTAAGATTGTTAAAATGTTAAGATCTGCTAAATAACTCAGGAAATTTCATGTCCGCCAACAGCTATCGTTTGAACAGTCGCGAGCGCGCCTCGCAGCAAATGGAGAAGTCAAAACCCGCTGGTGTGCGGAGGCACCCCGCTGTGCGGCAGCAGCATCAGGTCAAGCGTTTCAAAGGCTGGCTGGCGGCAGTGCTGCTTCTACCGCTGGGTTTGATAACCGCCATGACGCTCGGTGAATTGCTATTTCGAGCACTGACGCGGCTAGACTTCTGGCGCTCAGAGCAGTTTCTCTTCTTCACGCTCGGTGGTATCGCCTGGGCTTTAACTTACGCCACTGGCTGGCGTCCGATGCACCTCTATGTGCTAGGCCATGAGCTGAGCCATCTCATCGTCGCGCGTGCCTTTGGGGGAAAGATCATCAGTTGGAAAGTCACCGCTCAGGGCGGCTACGTCGAGACAAACAAGACCAACACCTGGATCACACTGGCCCCTTATCTCATGCCCTTCTATTCCGTGGTCGTCATGCTGATATTCGGCGTCATGGGCATGTTTTGGAATCTTCAAAGCATGCAAAGCGTGCCACTCGGCTCGCATGTGGTGAATCTGCGGCCCGTTTGGTTCTTCTACGCCATGCTCGGACTGACCTGGTGGTTCCATATTACTTACACTTTGAAGACTGTGTTCATTCACCAGAGTGATCTTGAACGGAATGGTGAGTTCTTCTCCATGGCACTGATTTTTCTGATCAACATCGCGCTCATCGTGGCACTCTTTCTCGCCGCCTCACCGGCCCCAGGACTTGGCTTTCTAGAAGTGGGGCGTTGCTGGATGGGGATGGCAGGTTGGCTCATGGATCTCGTGCTCGGCAGGTTTTGGTGAGTTCCCGCTGGCAGGTTGGTGTGGAGTCGCCACCATCAGCAGCGCATGGAAACCTCAGACACTGTTTTAACCGTCACCCAACTCACGCGAGAAATCCGTGAGGTGCTCGAAGGCCACATCGGCTCCGTTTGGGTGGAGGGTGAAATCAGCAATCACCGACTGCAATCCAGCGGGCATCAATACTTCACCCTCAAGGATGCAGGCTCACAGCTTTCCTGTGTCATGTTTCGTGGCTCGGCCACACGCAGCGGCGTGAGATTGACCGACGGCGCACAAATCCAGGTTCATGGTGAAATCACCGTTTATGAGCAGCGCGGTCAGTATCAGATGATCGTGAAGCAGGTGCAGATGAAAGGTCAGGGCAGTCTTCAGGCACGCTTTGAGGCACTGAAAAAGAAGCTCTATGACGAAGGCCTCTTCGATCAAGACTACAAGCAGTCGATCCCCAAATTTCCACGCATCGTCGCGCTCGTCACCTCACCCACAGGCGCAGCGATCCAGGACATGCTGAACATTCTTACTCGCCGTGCGCCGTGGGTCCGCGTGATGGTTTTTCCCGTGCGCGTGCAGGGCCAAGGCGTCGAGCGTGAAACCATCCGCGCCATTGAAGTGCTGAATGCCGCCGAGCAGTTTGGCCTGCCTCGACCCGACACCATCGTCATCGGTCGTGGAGGTGGCAGCATCGAGGACATGTGGGCCTATAATGAGGAGTCGCTCGCGCGCGCCATCTTCACCTCACGCATCCCGATCATCTCCGCCGTCGGCCATGAGATCGACTTCACCATTGCCGACTTCGTCGCTGATCTCCGTGCGCCGACACCGAGCGCTGCCGCTGAACTACTAGCACCCGACGTGGCCGAGCTGAGGCGCTACTTTGAATCCACCGCGCGGAGTCTGGAGACACGAGTGCAGACCGTGTTAGAGCATCACCAGCGCGTGCTCGATCTCACGGCGAAAGGCCCACTGATGCACGAGCCAGATCGTCAGCTCCAGCAAGCCGAACAGAGTGTGGATGATGCCGAGTCACGTCTGACGAGCAGCCTACGCGAGCAACTCCGAACTCTCGCAGACCAGATCACCATGCAGCAGCAAATCCTTCAGCAGCATCATCCGCGCGTCATGATCTCTGAGGCTGCGCATCGCGTGCAAAGCAGTGCTGAAAAAATCCATCAAGTGATCGAGCACCGCCTCATTCGGCTCGAAGACCGAGTCAAAGCGCGCGCTGATCTGATGCGCAATCTCGGGCCTCAATCCGTCCTCTCTCGCGGCTTCTCGTTCACCATGACCGCAGACGGGCGCAGTCTTCAGGATGCCGCTCAATTAAAGGCTGGTGACGTGCTCGTCACGCGGCTTCAACGCGGGAAGGTGACGAGTGTGGTAAAGGACTCATGAGTTGCTCCGCGAAAGCACGCAATGCCTCTCTGAGTCGATTGGCTTTGTCCGCCAACACACGCTGCTCAGCCTCATACTGAGCGCGGCCCGCCGCAGTCTCGATGCACACCGGCACATAGCCGAGATGGCGCAGATCATACGGACTGGCACGCATGTCGAGATCACGACCCTCACACGCTAGCGCAAAGCATTCACCGATCAGATCCGAACCG
>JBEBGU010000075.1:0-10263 GCA_040081325.1 Prosthecobacter sp. | reverse complement strand
CCGCCCGGAAGCCAGCCAAAACCGAGTCAGCCCTGGTGACCGCCTAGCTCAACCACCAACGTCAACCCTCAGCTCACGGTGCCGGGAATGACGGATACAAACTTCCAGCGCTCTGGGAACACCTGGATGTAGCCGTGTTTTGTTCCTGTCCAGAGAGTGGGGATCAACCAAGTCAACAATGCCAAGAAGGACCATGCAAATATCAATCCTGCTCTGGCCGCTGCTTTTGCATGTTTCTGGATGATTACCACAGGCATCGCCGCATCTCTCGGGGTCATGAAGTTCCACTTAGCTTTTTAGTCCTCAGTATTCACGATCTTCAATTTGGAGATTTCGGTAACACCTGCCACTAAACTCACTAATCAGAATCTTTTAAACCCAGAGCGTCAAAAGTTTCTTTTTTGTTGGGTATATATGGGACACCGACACTCAGCGCCTGAAGTTCTTCCCTTTCAAATCCTTGAATGTTTTCTACAACACGGAGGAGTTGCTGTGTTTCTGACTGTAGAGGCTGCTTCAGAGCTAGCTGCTTAGCTGTAATCTGAACTCCTGTAAGTAAACCAACACAGCGTATTTGACGATCAAGCTGCCCGTAACGGTATGATGCTATACTTCCTGTTATGCATATAACCAGCCAAACCAATGAGATGTAAATTATTTTTTTCATAAATTATTCTGGCGGAGTTGGTGATGCAATCCAATGAGTGCCAATGTCGTTTTCTGTAGGCTGCGTCTGTGTAACCTTATTCGCCAACTCTTCACCAATCCCATTTAAGGCAGCCTGACTTTGAGGTTTAACATTCGCCTTGACTATATTCCAAAGAATTTTGAGACCATTGCCTGTCGATATGCCGCCCACATATATTGGGCTGCTCGCCGCTAGGGTATGTAGATGTGTCAAAGATTCCACTTCTCGGACCCCTGTTTTCCATACGCGCTCACCAGTTGCTGCCTTTACATATTGGACACGAGCATCGGCGCTCCAAATAATCACAGTGTTAGTGGTGGCATCGGGGAAAATAGCGGATCCTGAAAGGCCCAAATTCATCGGTACTACTGCTGCATTGTTTAACGCCGCTTTGTGTGACCAACTTCCGGTTATTTCAATGGTGGCCTCATCGATTGTCCAAGTATCCTCTGTTTGATCATCTCCTTGATCCTCACCCTGATCGTCTAGTTGGTCATCCATTTGATCGACCGTTTGATCGACCGTTTGATCATCCATTTGATCGACCGTTTGATCATCCATCTGGTCATCCAAGCCGCCTGTGCCCGTTACCTGCATGGTGTTCTCAGCCGTGTCGCCGGAGAACGAGGCTGAGGCCGTGATCAACGCGGTATTCATGCCCAAACCACTGATAAGAGTTTCGACGTCTCCATTCTCATTGGTGGTGCCGCTGCTGACAGACAAGTTGCCTGCGGTCGTGCTGAATGTCACCGCAGCACCGATGGCGGGGCCGGAGGTCGGATTGCGCTGCTCCGTCCGAGTGGTGTCTGACGCCAGCGTGTAAATATCTGCGGTGGACCTGGAAACACGCGCGACGACCGTTTGGGCGCTGCCAAGCATCTGCATGTCCAGAGCGGAAATCGAGTGACTGTAAATCCAAGGCTCTGGTGTGAGGTCCAGGGCTGCGGCGGCCGAGGCGGTGGCAAACTCCGTATCCACCCGCAGACGGGAATTACTGCTGCCCATGGTGAAGGTGACAGAAGCCTGCCCGGAAGTGTTTGTGCTGGTCTGGATCACGGATGTGGGGCTGGCCCCCTGGCTCAGTGTGCCACTCCCGCTTTCAATCTCAAAGGTCAGGCCGGCACTCGCGGCGGCACTGTCCGTTTCATTGCGCAAATCCGTGTTTCCCAGATTGCTGGTCCAGACCTCCCAGGTGAGATAGCGCACCTCGGCGGTGATTTCACGCTGAGTGCCTTGTGGCAGATCAGTCAGGTCGCCATTCGGGGTGAGTGTCAGGGAGATGGTTCCTTCATCACCCGTATGGGTCCACATCTCAGGGTTGTAGGCGATGTCCAATGTGTCAGTGGCCATGACATTACCGCTGCCGTCCAGTGCATCTGTGCGGATGCACAAAGCCCCGGCACCCATCTGACAGTCAACCGCAGCACGGCCTTCGACATCCGTTGTCACCGTGGTCGCCGCAAGACTGCCACCTTCCCCCTGCTCAAGGGTGAAGGTCAGTGTTTCACCTGGGGCAGGCGTGCTGGTGGGATTTCGGTATTCAGTGTTACCCAAATTACTAGTGTAAACGTCCACCGTATTTGAGGCCAGATAGACATAGAGCGGGCGCGTCTCTCCAGGAGTCATCTCAGTGACACTGCCATGCACGCTCAAGGCCAAGTCCAGCCAGCTATTCGTCTCCAAATACGTCCAGTCTTCTTCGATCACGAACTGAGTGAACCCGATCTCGCCCGTGCCGTTGGAAACAATATTTGCACCCGCATCTTCAGCCGAGACGCTCACAGAGGAGTCACCTGCCCCCATCGTGAATGTGGCGGAGGCACGCCCTGAGGAATCTGTGTTTGTCGTATAACTGGCTACCGGGGAGGTCGCTGTGACAAAAACCCCATCACCCGATGTGACGGCAAACGTCACGGGTGTGGTGACTGCGGCCCGGAGGCCGGAATTTCGCTGTTCGGTGTTCCCATAAGTGCTGGTCCAGACCTCCCAGTAGTTCTCCATGACATCAGCGATCAGAGTGCGTTGCTCATCTGCGACTATATTCGTGCCGCCCTCCACATTCAGGGTTTGCACAGAAGCTAGGCTGCTTTCGGTATGGCTGTAGCTCCAAGTTTCAATCCACGGCGTGAGTGTGACCGTGGCACTGGTGACCATGTAGCCATTGACGCCCACTTCCAAGGTCACAACAGAATCAGAATCTCCCATGAGGAATCCGCCAGTGGCATTGCCAGACCAGTCTGTTCCTCCAGGAAAAGTATGCACATAGCCTGGGCCACTCACCTGATTCAAGGAAAGCGATGCATAGACGACTGGACTGGTCACATCGTTCCGAGTCTCAATACCACCCCAATCGCTCTCCCAAATTTCCCAGGTTTGCTTCGTCACATGTGCTGAAAGTGGGTTCACCTGGCCCGGTTCAATGTTTTCTCCCGCCGTTAGGGTAACGCTGTACATGGACTGCTGACTGAGCATGTGCCACTCTTCAGTCCATTCATCCGCGTAGGTCTGCTGAACAGGCGAGAAGGGCAGCAGGGCAAGACATGCGATCAAATAGCCATGAAGCACCGATGCTGCACGCGAGTAGCGGCGAAAGTGCTGGAGAGTTGAGACTCCATTAAGTCTGCCGCCTGAGGGCGTGAGGGCGTGAGGGCGTGAGGGCGTGAGGGCGTGAGGGCGTAAAATTCATCATGAACATCCTGGTTGAGGCTGATTAAACAATTTATCCCGTGACAGCGGGCTATTAATCAAAAACGCCGAGGCAAGGGAAGAAAAAAGTTTGTAAACTTCATTTTATTCGGCAGCTCCCTGCTAAAAGCCCTGTCTGATGAACCAAGTGAGCCCGAGTATCATTGTCTTCTGCATGGGAGATCTCTGAGGTGGTGTTGCTTCTGAGTCCATGGTGCTCATCCGACATTGCACAAACTTCTGCGGGCAGAACATAGGGAGACAAGCTGACAAGGCCGCCTTCTCCCTGGGAACAGATGTGGAGCGACTGGAGCTACAGCGCCTGATGTTACCGTTATAGCTCTCGACATCTCAGCTAGGATGACCGGTTTTCTAGCTTCAACCTGTGACATTGTAGCTAATGGATGCAAAACCCTAGCTTCAATCTGGCAGGTTGAAGCTAGGGAAACTGAATCCTTAGATACAATCTCTGAAGTTGAAGCTAACGAACTGAAAGCCTTGGCTACAACTTGCCAAGTTGTAGCTAGAGAACGCCGATCCTTAGCTTCAACCTGGGAAGTTGTAGCTAGGGAAAGTGCTTCCATAGCGAGAGATCGTGTTTCCTTAGCTACAACTTGGGAAGTTGAAGTTAGAGATTCGGTCTCCGCACGTCCGGGAAGAGGGTTGTCGTGTGAAGGAAAGCCTTGAGGCGAAGAGCCTGCCTTTGCTGGAGAGAAGGCGACCTGGGGTGGATTAGACTTGCTTTACCTTGGTTGATATTATATTAGTTATGGTAATTGTATTTATTTAGCATCAACGCTGGATGAATCGAACCCTGAGCCACGATGATCATGAACACGTCTGAACTGCCTGATTCAATCGCCTGCCCGGACCGGGACGAGGCTGCCGCCAACTTACAGCCTTCACTGCTCTGGTGTGTGGATAGTGCCCCGCTGCCCCCGTGCCCACCCTCGGTGTCTAGGCTACGGACACTCCTTGCTGCAACGCCAAGCGATGGTGCCAAGGTGGCAATGCAGCTCTTTGGCAGGCCCGACGTGAACTTGCTGAGCTTTGCCAGGAACCATTTCCAGTCCATGGAGTACAATGCCCACTACCTGGAACCGATGCCAAGTCAGGCGACGTTCGCCTCGGTGCTGGATGCCTTTGATAAAAGCTACATGGAGGTGCAGGCGCTGCGCACAGCCCTGCGCACAGCGCTGGCCCATAAGGATACATGCCGCACCAAGCTCGAGCAGGCGCTGGATCAGCGTGGGAGCTATGTACAAGCGCTCAGCAATGGCAACAAAGCGACCATGATCACCGCCGCCCTGGGCGTACAGCGGAAGCGCCAGAAAGTAGGCCCGCTGGAGCCCCCGCTGGGACTGCGCGTGATCCCCGGCCCCTCCACAGGCGAAGTCATCATCACTTGGGACAAGGTGAAGCACTCAAGGAATTACATACTGAAGTACGGCCCAGAGGGAACCCCGCCCGAGCATCTCGTGCTGATAGGCCGCCGGAAGCGCAGACTGATGCTGCCTGTGATGGACGTGCCCTATATCTTCTGTATCGCCGCTAGCGGCTCCCCGGGGTTGAGCAGCTACAGCCCGCCCGTGAAACTCATGGTGCGCTGAGGCGGTGCGTTCTTCTTTCAGTCAGACTGTAGTTCGGACTTTAGCCCGTGATTGGGAGTCAGGGAAACGTGGTGTTGCGAAGCCGCGAAGCGAACCCCGAACTACAAACACTGAGGCGGGAAGCCATCATCATGATCCATTTTGAGCAAGTGGACGTTGGGTGAAATCGTCGCTGGCTGAGAGAACCGCTGGGCGACACGACAGGTTAGCACACCAAGCGCGTTTGTTTCCTGTCCAAAAAATGGCGCTAGCCGCCTGTACCTACTGACATGACCGCCACGCTCCTCCCAAGACTGTTTCTGATCTCCACGCTCCTCGCTAGTGCAGGCCGTGCTGCTCCGAGTCCCGAGGCGCTCAAGTTTTTCGAGTCGAAGATCCGGCCCATCCTCGTGGAGAGCTGCCATGAGTGCCACGCGGACAAGAAACACAAAGGTGAGCTGCGTGTGGATAATCTGCCTTACCTCATTCAGGGCGGCCACACGGGCCCCGCTGTGGTGCCGCACCAGCCAGACAAATCACTGCTGATGAAAGCCATCAGCTACACTGATCCCGACATGGAGATGCCGCCGGATGGGAAACTTTCAGACGCACAAATCGCCGCGCTGAAGCAATGGATCCTGATGGGTGCGCCGTGGCCTGAGGCCGAAGTCGCTGCTTTTAAGCCAGCGCGCAAACCGGGTGACATGACGCCTGAAGATAAAAAATGGTGGTCGTTTCTGCCGGTGAAAAATTCACCTGTGCCCAAAGCGGCCCCAGGCACCGCGCCCATCGATGCTTTCATCCAAACTGAGCTCAACAAAAACGGCCTCGCGGCAAGCAAGGAAGCGTCGCCTCAAGAACTCATCCGTCGAATCACTTTCGATCTCCATGGCCTGCCGCCAAAGCCTGAGGACGAGGCGCAGTTTGTGAAGGAATTCAGCGCCGCGAAGTCGCAGGATGCTTCTGACAAAATCCCCACCTCACAGACTCGTGCCGATCAGGTGCTATCAGTCTGGGTGGATAAGCTCCTCGCTTCACCACGCTACGGCGAGCGCTGGGCACAGCATTGGCTCGACCTCACTCGCTACGCTGAGAGTGAGGGCTACCGCCTCGATTCCTACCGTCCGAACGTTTGGCCCTATCGCGACTATGTGATCGATTCGCTCAACAACGACAAGCCTTACGACCAGTTTGTCCGCGAGCAGATCGCTGGTGATGAGATCGCGCCCAATGACCCGAAGAAGACCATCGCGACGGCCTTTCTGCGCCACACCATCTATGAGTACAATCAGCGGGATAGTGAAAGCCAATGGCGTGGCATCACCAATGAAGTCACCGACGTCACGGCTGATGTTTTTATGGGCATGAGCGTGCAGTGTGCTCAGTGTCACGATCACAAATTCGACCCCATTTTGCAAAAGGACTACTACCGGCTGCAATCCTTCCTGGCCAACATCACCTGGCCTGAAGATAAGGTCCTGGCCACCGAAGCTGAAAAGGCCACGCACGCTGCACAGATGAAAATCTGGCTCGACGCGACCACGGAGCCACGCGCGGTGATCGATGGCATCATCGAACCCAAAGTCGCCAGTGCGCAAAAGAACGCGATGGAGAAATTCCCCGAAGAAGTGCAAGTCATGTGGCGCAAAACGCGCGAGCAACGCACGCCCTATGAAGAGCAGATCGTCCAGCTCGCCTGGCGTCAGGCCGAGTATGAGCGCTACCGCCTGAAGACCGACAAGCTCAAGGAACCGCAGGCCACTCAGCTCAAAGAAGCACAGGCCAAGCTCGCCGAATTTGATCACCTCAAACCCAAGCCATTGCTCACTGCTTTTGTAATCGGTGAGACAGGTCCGCAATCGCGTGATGCCAAATACAAATCACGCAAAACGGGTGATGCCGAAGCCAAGCCGGGCTTCCTCACCATTCTCGATCCGAGCGATGCCATCATTCCCGAACCCAAGCCCGGCATGACTACCAGCGGACGCCGCACCGTGTTGGCCAATTGGCTCACTCGTCCTGAGAATCCACTCACCACTCGCGTCATCGTGAACCGTATCTGGCAGTATCACTTCGGGCGCGGCATCGTCGCCACGCCGAGTGACTTCGGTCATCTCGGTGAGAAGCCAACGCATCCTGAACTACTCGACTGGCTCACCACTCAGTTTGTACAGGGCGGCTGGAAGATGAAGCCGATGCATAAGATGATCGTGATGAGTCAGGTTTATCGGCAGACCGCGCGCCGTGAATCTTCAACCAAGGAGCTGGTCACCGATCCTGAAAACAAGCTGCTCTGGCGCTTCCCACCGCGCCGTCTCGATGCCGAGCAGGCACGCGATGCCGTGCTCGCTGCCAGTGGTGAACTTGATACGACGATGGGTGGAGAAGGCGTCGAAGCCGCTAAGCCACGCCGCAGTATCTACACGCGCAAAATCCGCAACACGCCGGATGATTTTTTGCAGAGTCTCGATGCCCCTTCAGGATTTGCCAGCATGCCCACTCGTGATGCCACGACCACCGCCACGCAGAGTTTGCTCATGATCAATGGCGACTGGCCACTCGAACGCTCACGAGCCATGGCTGCGCGCCTCGTCGCCAGCAAACCAACGAGTGATGCCCAGATCATCGATCAGGCCTACGATCTTACTTTTTCGCGCAACCCCACCGCCACGGAAAAGAAGGCCGCCATCGCTTTCCTCAACACCCAGCGGAGTCGTTTGAAGAAAGAACTACCGCCGCCTGCACCTGAAGTCCCCGCTATTGCAGATGCTCAGAAGTTCTTCGGACCCGCAGTCTCCAAAACCACGAAAACTCTGTGGATGGAACCCGGCAGCAAAAACGAAAAACTGCGTGTCCAAAAACCACTCCAGGTAGAAGGCAATCAGTTCGCGATCGAGGCTGTCGTCACACTGAGCAGTCTGTATCCCAATGGGTCCGTCCGCACCATCGCCTCACGCTGGGACAACGACAAAGCTCAGCGCGGCTGGGCACTCGGCGTGACGAGCGAAAAGTCAGCTTACAAGCCGAACAACCTCATCCTTCAACTCAGTGGAGAAGACTTCCAAGGAAGCCTAGCCTATGAGGTCGTCGCCAGTGATTTGCGCATTCCTTTGAACAAGCCCTACTACGTCGCCGCAGCCATCAACAACGTGCCTGGTGAAGGTCAGAAATTTGGCGGTACAGTCACCTTCTACACACGCGACCTTAGCGATCCTGCGGCACCGATGCAGAACATCACGGTGCCGCATCAGATCGTCGGTAGTTATGTGAATGCCGAGCGCGCGCTTTATGTCGGTGGCCGTGAAAAAGACAAGGCCAGCCTCTGGCACGGAGCCATCGCCCGCGTCTCCATTCGTCAGGGCAATCTCGATGCTGGTAAGCTCATGACCTGGGCCGGTGCTACTGATGCATCGTGTGTCGTCGATGTGAATGCTGATAACGCCACCGAGATGCTCAAGACCGCCTGGACATGGGAGTCCAGCGCAGCCCCAGCCACCCCGAAAGGTAAATCAGATCCCAACCGCGAAGCCATCGCTGATCTCTGCCACGTGCTGCTCAATGCGAACGAGTTTTTCTATCTGCATTAAAGCCGTTTCTCACCGGCGCATCATCGTGATCACGCGATGCACGATCTGGGTCAGCTCGCCGGCCTCGTAGGGCTTCGGTAGAACGCCGACAAAGCCTTTCTCGAGGAAGGTCATCTGCACGTCTTCATTCACGCTGCCGCTGGTGACGACGAGTCGTGCATCAGGATCAAAGCGCAGGATCTCCTGCGCCGTTTCACCGCCATTCATGCCGCCACGCAGGGTGAGGTCCATGAGTACGACATCAGGTGCGGTGCCGGTTCGGGCCATGCTTTGATAAATCTTCACGGCATCCTGGCCATTGTCACACTCGACGA
The DNA here is from genome assembly GCA_040081325.1 of Prosthecobacter sp. Classification (GTDB taxonomy): domain Bacteria; phylum Verrucomicrobiota; class Verrucomicrobiia; order Verrucomicrobiales; family Verrucomicrobiaceae; genus Prosthecobacter. Next base: position 1,400 of record JBEBGU010000075.1, on the reverse strand, counting down.
CTTCATAGCCACAGCGCTTCAAAATCATGTGTGCCACTTTGCGCAAATCGTCTTCGTCATCGACGATTAGCACACGGCCCGCACCGTGTTTCAGCGGCACCGGAGCGGATGAGGCATTCGAGTTAGAGACGGCATTCAGCTCCTTCGCGGGTGGCGCGACGGCAGGTAGCAGCACGCTGAACTCGGTGCCCACATTGAGACGCGAGGTGACGCGGATGTCGCCATCGTTGCTTTTAATGAATCGTTTGCAGGTAGTGAGCCCGATGCCGTTCCCGCCAGCCTTGGTGGTGAAGGTCTCGCGGAAGAGCCGCTGCAAATTTTCTGGTGAGATACCACAGCCGCGATCTCGCACGCTTAGCCTCACATAGGGGCCGGGTTTTAGTACCGCATCCTGCCCGAGCGCGAGGTCAATGTTCTCCGCTTCAATATCCATGTAGCCACCCTGAGGCATGGCTTGAATGCCATTGAGAATAAGGTTTTGCAGCACTTGGCTGACTTTGACGCCATCTGCCACGGGCCAGCGGAGATGCTCACCGAGCCGGACATGCACTTGAACGTTCGAGCCTGCGCTGGCGAACTTTACCGTGTCGTCAATGATGGAGCTGAGATCGACGGGCTGCTTATCATGAGGCCGGGCTTTACAGGCAGAAACGACCTGTGAAGTGAACTGCCGAGCGCGCTTCAGACCGCCGAAGATGAGCTGAAGTTCCTCATGCAGCGCAGGTTGATCGGCGCTTTTTTGGACGAGATCGGAAAGTCGCACCGTGACTGGCCCCAGCAGATTGTTCACATCATGGGCGATCCCTTGAGCGAGTGCTGCGAGGTTGTCCTGCTTGAGCTGCTCAGCCTGAGTGTCCAGATCGTCGGTGATGAGTGGCACCGTCTTCGCCGAGACGGCAGAAATGACCGGCACAGGTGAGACGAGCAGGGTGTAGTTCAGCAGCTTGCGCATGCTATTAAAGACAGCGCGGATGCGCCAGCGGCAGCGCTGCGGCTCATGACCATAAAAGTTTTGGATACTGCATTCACACTCATGCATGCCACCATTTTCAACGGCGAGATTCAGACTCTGGAGCAACGTCCGCGCATCGAGATCGCCCACAGCCAAGTCAGTAAGCCCCATGCCGCGCAGACCTTTATCTGGCTCCACACCGACGAGAATGGCCGCAGCGGCATTGCTAAACAGCACCTTTGGGCCTGTGCCTCCAGTGGCCTCTGCTTCGATTATGAGCACCGCCTCCGGCACTTGGTCCAAGGCCACTCGGAGAAAGTAGTTGGCCGTCTTCATTTGGTCGAGACTGGACTCCAGATCGGCGAGTGTCTCGGGGCGAAGGGTGTCTTGGGAGATAGTCATGGTCGCTAAATGTTCAATCATTTAGCTATCTTAAATAGTTTAGTAA
>JBEBGU010000772.1:0-2729 GCA_040081325.1 Prosthecobacter sp. | reverse complement strand
CCGCCGCCATCCGTGTTGCCCCCGGTGAGTGGAGAAGAAGATGTCGTGATGAGCGATCCCGTGGCAAAATTGGCCACCAGCGTGCGGTTTCCCGTCACGGTGAAGGTGTAGTTCGGATTCGTGCTGACCACGGTGCCGTTCTCCGTCCAGTTCACGAAGGCGAAACCCGCGTTCGGCGTGGCGATGAGCGGTGCGGCGGCGTTTTGCGGATACAGGCCCGCATTCGTGACCGTGCCGCTGTCGATGGGCGATTCGCTCGCCGCGATGCTGAAAGTCGGCCCATCACTCGTGATGATGCTGAAGGCCGCGTCACCCGGCGCATACTGGAAATAGAAATCCGCCTGCCCGGCGATGCGGCGGAAGTGCGAGCCATTGCCCGTGCCCGCCGCAAAGCCCCAATACGGCAGTCCATTGGCAAACTCGGCCTCGATCTGCACCCAGTAGAGCTTTCCCGCCTGCGCCTGAAAAACTGTCGGCAGCACAAAGTGGTAATCATACATCGACACACCGCCAAACAGGCCCGCACTCGTCTCGCCGGCCTTGTTGCCCGTGTCATAGGCCACCAGCGTCGCAGGAGTGCCCGGATAGCCCGGCCCGAGATGCGGCTGCGACAAGCCCGGCGTGGATTCATAGATCGACACGCGGAAGTTCACGATGTCACCGCCCCAGTAAGCCATCTGCGGATCATAACCGCCACGCCAGCGAATCTCCGTCACCGCCTGCGCCGTCGGCACGCTGAATGAGTCCCACACGAACTGATCGTAGTCCGTCCCATTCGGCTGATAGCGCGACGACGTCCGCAGCGCCCCGCTGCCATCATGCGGCTGCTCAAAGACCACGCCTGCCTGTGCGACGAGCGAAGTCAGGAGCAGTAAGAATATGAGGAAGCGTTTCATGATTTTAGTCGTCATCGCGCTCGCGACCTTGTTTGCCCTTGCCGCCCTCGTTTTCGCCAAGCTGCAAAGTCACGCCTATGCCGGGCAGTTTGACCGTGGCCGTCTTGGCGTTGCGCGACGCAAACAGCGCCGCGATCCACACTCCGGCCACCATGGCGATGACCACGCCCCAGACTGCATGACTGGATGAAATGGCATCCTCCGCCTTGCCCGATTTCTTCCCCGTGACCATGGCGAGCGAGATGTTCTCCCGATGCCGAATCGTATGCCACGCCAGTCCAGCCAGATGCATCACGATCACAACCAGCAAGGCCCACGCAAAGGCTTCATGCAGCTCTTCGATGGCCTCACCGCCGTAACCGATGCCCGAGATGAACAAGGCAGGGACAAGCAGAAACATCAGCACCGCTGCCACCGCCGAGCCGGGATTGTTTCCCGCATACAGCTTCGTCTTCGAAACCGCCGCGCTGATCATGTAGCCGATGACTTCACGCGGATGCACCGGGAAGCTGGTAAACCGCGAGTAGCGCGAGCCGACAATTCCCATCAACACTCGCACGCCGAGCAGGAACAGCGCGACGATGCCAAACAGCATGTGCAGTTGAAACAACGGCGTGTCATCATCGACGAGAAAACCGATGGCAATCGCAGCGGTGAGTGAGCCAGCAAAGGCCCAGTGAAAGAGGCGGGCAGGGATGTCCCAGACGAGAATTTTTTTCATAAACAAAGTGCCAGTGGCACGGGTGAAGGGTTCCTTTTCTGGCGTGTTGCCGGAGATCGTGGACATCCGGTCGCGACACAAAGTGCCAGACATTCGCAGGAATCAGGAGCATCGAAGAAGCGAGCCTTGCTGACTCGCGCATGCCCCGGCATTACCTCAGATCAAAAGCTGAATCCTGGTCAGCAGCGAGGGGGGCTGGTGGGAAATCGGGAGCCGTGGTGCAAACACGTCATCGCGTGTCACACGCGGCTGCGAAATGTGCAGCGAATGCTGCCATTCATGTGTGGCCTGTAGGTTGAACAACTCATCGGCTGAACGTGCTTTCGAAATCTCCAGACGCTCGACACCGGCATTGCCAGCAAACTGCGCCGTGGTCATCTGGTGGTCGCCTTCGCGATTTGATTGGCAGAAACTGACCAGCACGCGGGCGAGGCCACAGCGGTGATCATTCACGTCTGGCGTGAACTCACTCTCCCGGTGATGCAGCACGACCTGCGCACCGTTTTCACTAAAGTGGACACGGCTTTCGTGGCTCCCCTCCATCTCTGCGAGCAGCGCCATCATCGCAGGCATCAGCGACGTGCCTGTACTGGCAAAAGCCAGCAGAAGCAGGGAGGCGATGAAGCGGTGGAAGAGACGCATGTGCGGTGAACGATGTGAGTTACAGACATGCGTGCAAGGCATTCATCCAATCATTGCCAAATGATCATGTTCGCAGGCTGTTTCAGACGCTGAAACGTGCGATGAAGCGAATTCCAACCACTCTGTTACGGTTTGTCATTTCTTGTCGAAAGGTGAGCCGCTTATGCTGTCCGTTTGCGGCGATCCTGCCGTGCTCCACCTTTCCATCGCCCATGCGCATTCTTGTTATTGAAGATGAACCCGATCTCGCCCGCCACATCGCGGGAGCTTTGACACGTCAGGGCCACACGACGGCGGTGAAACAGGATGGCCTGGAAGGACTGAATGCGGCGCTTGATACGAAACCTGATCTCATCGTGCTCGATTTGAATCTGCCTTCGCTCGATGGCTTCTCCGTGCTCGCGCGCCTGAGGAAGCAGCACATCGACTCACGCGTCATCATTCTCACTGCACGCGGTGATGTGGAGAGC
>JBEBGU010000771.1:0-2735 GCA_040081325.1 Prosthecobacter sp. | reverse complement strand
TACTTCTCCATCGCATCCCGCAGCCACGCTCTCGCAAAGGCCCATTGGCGATTCAAATCGCGCTCTGACATGCCCGTCAGCTCTGCAATCTCCGGCCAAGTGAGTCCCGCGAAATAGCGCAGCCGCACAATTTCACCCGCCAAGGCATCCTCCGCCGTCAGCCGGTCCAGCGCCTCATCCACCGCCAGCAGTTCCTCATCTGGCGCATCGAAGGCCAACGCGGCCTCCGCCTCACCCAGCGCATCGAGGTCCACCCGCTCCAAATCTTCACCACCGCGCTTCAGCCGCTTCTTGTCGCGGGCACGATTCATCAACACGCAGCGCATCGCCTGCGCCGCAGCGCCCAAGAAATGCCGACGGCTCTCCCAGCGCTGTTCCTTGTCCCGCGAGACCCGCAACCAAGCCTCGTGCACCAAGACTGTCGCCGAGATCGTCTGCGCCCCAGACTCCCCCGCCATCTGCCCACGCGCCAGCCTCCGTAGCTCGTCATAGACCAGCGGAAGCAGCCGCGATGATGAAACGGGCTCGTGATGCGTTGTTGGGTTCACGTCGTTTTCCATTGGCGGATCATCATGTTCTTCGATCTCCTCACCGCAAGCAACTCATGGCCAGTGCTGCGCGATCTTCCGCTTCAGGAAATCGACGCTCCTGGCGAGTTGCTCCATGCCATCGACGCCGTCTTCGATGCTGATCCAGCCGTTGAAGCCTTTGCTCTTTAACTCGGTGAAGATGGCGTCGTAGTCGTTGAGGCCTTTGCCGATCTCACCGTGGCGGAGGCGTTTGGCGTAGCCTTGAGCGCCGCCTTCTTCCTTGCGGAGGTCTTCGATGGTGCCCTCGGCGAGGTAGCGGTCACTGGCGTGCATGGTGACGACGCGATGCGACACTCGCTTCAGCAGCTCGATGGGGTCTTCCCCGGCGAGGTAGGTGTTCGAGGGATCGTAGTTCACGCCGAAGTTCGGATGGTTCACGGCGTCCACGAGTTTGCAGAAGACATCCATTTTCTGGGCGAACTCAGGATAGTCCCAGAAGTCGTCTTTGTAGTGGTTCTCGATGATCAGCGTGATGCCGCGCTCCTGCGCATAGGGCAGACAGGCGTAAATGGAATCGGCGGCAAACTTGACGCCTTCATCCATCGTCAGCTCAGGACGACGTTGACCACTCAGCACACGGCAATACGAACCGCCGAGCGTGTGCGTCATGTCGATCCAGCGTTTCTGCTTAGCGATCTCCTTTTCGCGGAAGGCGGCATCGGGATGCGTGAAATCCGGCGAGCAGCACATCATCGGGATGACCTTGCCGGTGTCCTCGACCTCCTGGCGAAAGCGCGACCAGTTTTTCTCATCGGCCATCTCCAGGAAGCCCGCATACCACTCCAGGCCCTGCACATCCAGTGTGGAGGCGAGTTTGATCCATTCGGAGACGGTCATTGTCCCTTCTTTGCAAAGGGCGACCATGAAGGCTTTCGGGAAGGCGGCGAGACGAGGCATGAGTTTGGATTAGTGGAGTGCTGGAGTATTGAAATCACTTCGTCGGAATCGTGCTCGCATCCTTCGGGGGATTGCGGCCGATGAAGGGGTGCTGCTCCAAATCGAAGACCTGGCCGCTGATGGGGCCGCATTCGTCGGCGAGGAGCCAGGCGGCGCAGGCGGCGATCTCGTCGGGCCAGAGGATTCGGCCGGCGGGGGCATAGACCTTCGGCAGATCGGCATACCAGTCGTCCTTGAGGCCGTGATCGCGTTTACGTTTCGCTTCGTTTTCGGTGAGGACCCAGCCGGGGTTGATTTGATTCACGCGCACGCCGTCCTCACGCATAAGCGTGTCGCCCAGATTGCGCGTGAGGGTCATGAGAGCACCTTTGGAGACGCTGTAGGGCATCAGATTGGGCTCGCCGGACCACGCGTTGACGCTGCCGATATTAATGACACTGCCGCGTGACTCGCGCAGATGCGGCAAGGCGGCGCGGATTAGCAGGTAGGGCACGACGCAGTTGATCTCGAGCATGCGGCGGAACCATGCGGCGTCTGTGTCATGGATATTCCCGAGACCGACCTGCGCAGCGTTGTTCACCACGGCGTCAAGTTTGCCAAAGGCGCTCACTGCCTTCTCGACGAGCACTTGCGGTGCATCTTCATCAGCGAGATCTTTGATGACAAGCGTGGCATTCGCGGCCCCGAGTTCGTCGATGGTTTGATCGCCGAGGTCTAGTTCGAGTCCGTGGATGAGGACGCGCGCACCTTCCGCGACGCATCGTTTCGCGATGGCCTTGCCGATGCCGGTGACGCTGCCGGTGATGAGGATGACTTTGTTTTCGAGTCGCATGGTTTGACGATAAAGAGTCGGCTGGATTTTCACCACGCCAAAGTGTGTGTGAAATGCGACTTCAACGCCCCGGTTGAATCCGATCTGGCACCTTGTCGTTGTCGTCATCGAAGGGCATCGCGTCATTGGAATCGATCACGTAGCTATCAGGCAAATGCTCACCGAGTTGCTTCTGCACGCGGTGAAGATATTCGGCACACTCAGCACGCGTAAGCGGATAGGTATTCACTTTGGCGTGAGCGAGCGTTTTGAAGGTTGGCAGCTTCAACGCAGCGAGCCAGCGATTGAGCGCACCCCAAGTCACCGTCTCGTTTGGCTGAAAAGTCGGCTGTTGGGGACCGAAATCGCCCCAGGAGATCATCGCTTCGATGAAGGCACGGTCCTCGGAATTCGCAGGCACATCAGTGAAGCGCGGC
>JBEBGU010000770.1:0-2741 GCA_040081325.1 Prosthecobacter sp. | reverse complement strand
GTAGGATGGCCTCAATGAGTGTGTGAATGACGGCATCGATGGATTTTCGCACGAAGACGGTGGGGTCATAGGCGATGGCGAAATCGACGCCTTCGGGGAATTTGGTTTTCAATCCTGCCATGCACTCACGCACGGCTTCTGAGACGGCTAGCGAGTTTGCCCCTGGAAGCTGGAACACTCCCATGCCGACAGCTCTTTTGTTATTCAGCAGGCTGCGCAGCGAGTAGTCGCCAGATCCCATCTCGGCGCGTGCGACATCACGCAGACGGAGCTTTTCGCCATTCGGGCCGGTTTTGACAATGATCTGCTCAAACTCGCTCTCGGAGATGAGTCGTCCCTTGGCGTTCACGGTGAGTTCATAGGCGGCTTCTTTGACGGGCTGCTGACCGATTGTGCCTGCGGCGACTTGGATGTTCTGCTCGCGGATGGCATTGACGATGTCACCCGAGGTCAAGCCACGTGCGGCTGCTTTATCAGGATCAATCCAGATGCGCATGGCATACTCACCACCGCCGAAAACCTGCACCTGACCGACGCCTGCCAAGCGCGAGAGTTCATCCTTCACATTGAGTGAGGCGTAGTTGCGCAGGTAGATCTCGTCGTAGCGGTCGTTTGGCGAAAGTAGATGCACGACGAGCGTCATGTTTGGCGATGACTTCACCGTGGTGACTCCAAAGCGCCGCACTTCTTCAGGTAGTTTCGGTAAAACCTGCGCGACACGGTTTTGCACCTGCACCTGGGCTAGATCCAGCGCTGTGCCGATCTTGAAGGTGATGGTGAGTGTCATGACGCCGTTCGCGGTGCTTTGCGACGACATGTAGAGCATGTTCTCGATGCCGTTGATCGTCTGCTCGAGTGGTGATGCGACTGTTTCAGCGATGGTCTTCGGGTTGGCTCCGGGATAGGTCGCCGTGACGATCACCGTGGGCGGCGCGACTTCGGGATACTCCGAAATCGGGAGCTGAAAAAGTGAGATCGAGCCGAGGATAAAGATCAGCAGCGACAGCACGCCCGCGAAGATGGGACGCGTGATGAAGAAGGAAGAAAAGTTCATGAAGCGAGTGGGGGTTGAGACGCTTCAAGCTTATTTCGCCGCTGTGTCTTTGACTGGCGATGCTTCAGTCGGTGCGACTGGCATTCCTGGCTGCGGCAGGCGAGCTTGGCCGTTGATGATAATTTTTTCACCCGCCTTGAGGCCACTGCGGACGATGCGTTTGCCGTCGATAACGGGACCGAGAACGACGGGCTTGTAGACGCTAATATTCTTTTCATCGATGCCGAGCACATACTTGTTCGCTTGGTCGGTGAGGATGCTTTTTTCGTCGATGAGTAGTGCGGGATATTTTGCTGTCATCGGCAGGCGTATGCGGGCAAAGAGACCTGGTGTGAGCATGCCGTCGCTATTCTTGAACTCTGCGCGCAGCACCATGCTGCCGGTGCCGGCGTCGAGGCGATTGTCGAGGGATTCAACATGGCCTTGATGCGGGAAGCCTGTCTCATGGGAGAGCTGGAGTTCCACGGGCATGAGGCCTGCGCCATCGGTGAAGGTCTTCTTGTTACGCTGCAATGCCTGGAGCTTGAGCAGGCTGTTTTCGTCGATGTCGGCATACACATAGACGGGATCAATGGTGACGATGGAGGTGAGGAGCGTGGTGCCTGCTGTGACGAAGTTTCCTGCCGTCGTGATCGCTCGACTGATGCGGCCTGAAATGGGAGCGCGGACTTCGCTGTGCTCGAGTTCGATCTCGGCGCTGTGCTCGGCGGCGAGCGCGGATTCCAGCGCTGCTTGGCCCTGTAGATTCATGGACTCACGCATTTCAGCCTGCTCGGGAGCGATGGCTTTGGCGGCGAGTAGTGATGAGACACGATCAAACTCGCGCTTGGCCGATGTTGCGTTGGCTTGTGCTCGTGAAACCTCGGCCTTGGCAGCGCGCAGTTTGGTTTGGAATGGGCGCTGGTCGATGGTGAAAAGAAGGTCGTCTTTTTTCACAAGTGCACCTGATTTGAAATGCACTTCAGTGATGTAACCAGAGACGCGGGGCTTGAGCTCTACGGTCTCCAGGGCTTCGACACGGCCCGTGAACTCCTCCCATTCGACGAGTTCTTTCGACTCGACGGCGGCGAGTGTGACTGGAGCAGGCGGCATTTGCATGCCTCCGCCATGACTGGCCGAATCATTTTTGCCGCAGGCGGTGAGGATGAGTAGCAGAGGGAGTAGGTTAACGGGTTTCATCGTTTGAATGGAAAGTGGCAGTGAAGTTGACTGGTTGGTTTGTATAAGGTCAGAAAATTAAATCTTGGGGATTTGTGAATCGATTTTGGCACCCAGGATGAGCATGGCTCCAGACTCGAACTCGTCGAGGTGGCTGAGATCATTCCAGATGCGGGCATGAAGAAGCAACCCCTCACTGTATGCAAACACGATGCGTGCCAGGGCGTTCGCGTTTGGAGCGATAATGACACCGCTGGCATGGGCATCACGGATCGCGCTTTCGTAATAGAGGATGAATTGCCCGAGAATTTGTTGAAGCCTGTCGCGCAGGCGATCATCGATGGTGCTGATCTCCGCGCCCAGTGAATGCACGGGACAACCGAGCACACGACTATGTTTCTTCTTGAGTTCTTCCTGCTCTTTTCGGAACTGGCGGAAGCAGTTCAGGATGCGCTCTAGCGGCGGTGTGGTCGGAGAAAAGATTTGGTCGAGTAGCTTGCGGTGCTCCGCCCAGCCGTGCTCGATGCCG
>JBEBGU010000769.1:0-2741 GCA_040081325.1 Prosthecobacter sp. | reverse complement strand
ACGAGTGCGCCCTGGCTGCGGATCTGCTGCGCGCCGCCGGGTGGGACATAAAGCATGTCACCCTTGCCCACGAGATTTTCAGCGCCTTTGCGGTCGAGAATGACGCGGCTATCCAGCGCTGATGAAACCTGGAAGGCGATGCGCGTGGGGATGTTTGCTTTAATGACGCCGGTGATGACATCTGCACGTGGTGTCTGGGTGGCGACGATGAGGTGAATGCCAGCCGCACGCGCCATCTGGGTGATGCGGGCGATACTGCCTTCGATGTCTGCCGGGGCAGTCTGCATGAGGTCGGCCAGCTCATCAATGATGACGACGATGTAGGGCAGGGTGTCAGGGATCTCCAGCTCTTGGCTACGGCGCGGCGGCGGCTCGGAGTCGCCATGCCAGATGCCGCTGTCATCTTCGAGCACTTCCACCGGCAGCACCTCGCTATCGGGGGCCATCTCCTCCCAGGGCGGTGTGGTGCCATCAACGAGATTATCAGCAGCCGCAGCCGCTTTGGCAAAGGCGGCAGAAACGCGCACGTCGTCGGTGCCAGCGCTGGTCTTGGGTTTAACACCCGAGCTGAGTACCACGATCGGCTCTGCTTTTATTACGATTGGCTCCGCCTTAGCCGCGAGCGCTGCGGCGGCTTTGCGTGCTTCATTGTCGGCAGCGCGCTTGCGGTTGCGGTTGTTGAAGACTTCAAAGTTGCGGCAGCCTTCGTGGGCAAAGATCTGGTAGCGGTTTTCCATCTCCTTCACCACCCAGCGCAGGGCCATGAGGGCCTTCTTCGGATCAGTGACCACGGGCAGCGCCAAATGTGGCAGCTCGGCATACGCCTGCATTTCCACGACCTTTGGATCGATCATGATGAAGCGTAGTTCGTCCGGTGCAAAACGGCACAGCAGGCTGGTGATGATGCCGTTGATGCAGACGGATTTACCGGAGCCAGTCGCACCGGCCACGAGTAAGTGCGGCATGGCGGCGAGATCGCCGATGATGGTCTTGCCATACACGTCCTTACCCAGCGCGATTGGGATTTTGGCCTTGCCGTTGGCGAAGATGTCGTCCTCCAGCAGCTCGCGAATGCGCACGGCGGTCTTCTCACGATTCGCCAGCTCGATGCCCACGGTGTCCTTGCCGGGGATCGGTGCCAAAATGTTGATTCGCTCGGCGCAGGTCGCGCGGGCGATGTCGTCATCCAGCGCAGCGATACGGGCCACGCGCAGGCCATCGACAGGGCGCACTTCATAGCGGGTGATGGCTGGGCCGCGTGTGATGTCACCAGCCTCGACCTTCACGCCAAAGCTAGCCAGTGCCTTGACAATCGTGTCCTGGATGGCCAGTAGCTCGCCTTTATCCGTGGGCAAGCGCTCGGAGTCATCGGCCCAGTGCAGCAAGTCCAGCTCAGGCAGCTTGTAGTCTTTGAAACGAACCGTGAGTCCGCCGAGCGACCCATGCGGGGCCTGCTCGATCTTCTGGGCGCGCTTCTTCTCCCAGACCTCGGAAAGCTTAGGCTTGTCCTTGTCTTCTTCGTGATGCACACGCGGTGCCGAGGAGTCGATGATTTTTGGTTTTGGCGACTCAAAGGTCAGGCCCAGTTCTTGAGTCACGAGTGGTCCGGCTGGCACAGTCACATCAGGGCGGATTTCATCCTTGGTGGCGCGTTTCCGGCGCGGGATCTGACTTGTCGATCCAGGGTTCGCCGCCTCACGCGCTTCTAATTCCGCCTGTTCCGCAACGATCTCACGGCGGATGCGCGCCCGCTCGATGATCATCTGCACCTCGTGTTTGATTTCCTCGATAACCTGGAGCGGGTGCAGTCCGCTGGCCAAAAAGAAGCCCACCGCATAAATGCCGCCGAGGATGATCGAAGAGCCGACTTTACCGAGCAGGCTGGAGAAAATATTCCCGCCGATCAGATAGCCGAGTCCGCCACCGCCGCCTATGGGCGAAAAATCTTCGCGAGTATTGAAGAGACTCTGAACTTCCATAATAGCAGCGGCGCTAATGATCATCAGCACAACTCCCAACCAAGAGCGACCCGTGACTTTAATGTTTGCGGACAGCTTGCACACGCCGAACCAAGTCACGCTGATAGGTAGCAGATAAATGGCATAGCCTGCACCCCACAATCCTGCCCAAGCCGCAATAGCACCAACGACCCCAATGAAATTTCGAGTTACTCCTGAGCCGTCGTCAGTGACACTGCCTGGGATATAGGCAGGCAAATCACGCGGGTCATACGAGATGAGAGCCAGAATGTACATGGCGGAGAGAACGAGCATCCCGATACCGATGGGATCGTTCCATGGGCTATCTTTCTGCTGGTCACGCGAGCGTGCCGGACGTGTAGCTGATGCTGCTTGGGCCATGAGAGGTGAGAAGGGAGTTCGGGATTAATCGGACTGAATTGATTAATTTATCCGAAATATCAGCCCAACTCAATCTCGAAGGTGGATTTCTCCGGCGAGTGCCTCATTCTGCCTCAGTGAAAACATCGCCACGGCTCGCCCACTACGGGGTGTCTGACGGTAAGATCATGATCTTTCCAGAGCTAATTGGAGAGGTGTACAAGGGTCGTGCTTGATGGACCTGCCACGGGGAGATTTGCGCGGCTGTTTAAGGGCATGTCGATCCACCATACGAGTGAAAGCGACGAGCAAATCGTCGAACTCTCCTCGGCCCATACCAATGGGGGGTGAGCGTTCGGGAGTTCTTGGTGATGCGCGCTAGTTGAAGAATGCCTTCATAAG
>JBEBGU010000768.1:0-2743 GCA_040081325.1 Prosthecobacter sp. | reverse complement strand
TGCAGCGTTCACTTTTCACCCCGGATGAACTTTTAGAGGTCGTCGTCGGAGCAGGTGGCGAGGGCGGAGGACTTTTGATAATCCGTGACCTTGCCTTCGAAGAAATTCTGCTCTTTGCGCACGTCCATCATCTCTGCCAGCCATGGCAGGGGGTTGGTGGCACCTGGATTGAGGGCAGGCAGGCCGCAGCCAGCAAGGCGGCGGTCGGCGATGAAGTCGGTGTATTGCTCGAACTCCTCCGAACTCAGACCAACGGCATTCACGGGCAGGCAGTCGCGGATGAATTCCTTTTCCAGGGCGACGCCTTCGCGCATGGTTTCGACGAGGTCTTCGCGGAACTCGGCGGTCCAGATGTCTGGGTTCTCTTCGATGAGATCCATGAACAGATTGCGGAAAACTTCGATGTGATTGGATTCGTCACGCAGGGTGTAGCGGAACATCTGGCCGATGCCGGGGAACTTGTTTTGACGATAGAGGCTGAGGATCATGCCGAAGAGGCCGTAAAACTGAGTGCCCTCCATGCATTGGCCAAAGACGAAGATGTTCTTGGCCAGGAGTTGCTTGTTCTCCAGCTTGGTGAGATCAAGATCGCGGCGCAGGTTGTTGGAGTGCTTGGTGACGAACTCGTTCTTCCGCACAATCGTCGGGATCTGCTCGAACATGGCCTCGCACTCATGCGGATTGATGCCGAGTGAAGAAATCATGTACAGCAGGCTGTCTGCATGAATGTTTTCTTCGTGTGCATGGCGACCGAGCACGAGTTTCAGCTCTGGTGCGGTGACGAGTTCGCGCACGACATGCTGTACGTTATCACCGACAATGCCTTCAGCAGCACTGAAGTAGCCAATACCCATCATGATGATCCAGCGCTCGTTCTGTGAGATTTCGGTGGAGCGCCATTGCTCCACATCTTTCTGCATCTGGATGTCTTCAGGCTCCCAATGGTTAGCCTTCATGACGCGATAGAGGTCATAGGCCCACTGATATTTGAGCGGGAGCAAATTGAAGGTCATCGTCTGACGACCATTGATGACTTTCTTGGCGGCGAATGCGGCTTCGGCTTTATCATGATCGAGAGTGAACTCACGATTGCCAATCTTGTATGTTTTATCCATGTGGTGTCCGGGAGAGGTTGAAGGATGCTTGAATGATGAATACCGAGGAACGGGAGAGGAGAATCTGGCCGCGCTATAACTACTAGATATTGCGTGAGCCGGGGGCGATCATGCACAAGATGTAGTGTTCGGACAAGATGTTTTTACCCACCCATAGCGGTCAGGCGCGTTTCTCGACGCTGCTAAAGGCGTTCCACGCCGATAATATTTTTATTGCGTCAAAATGGCATCCCTGCGCTTTAGTTTTGAGAAGCCTCGCATCAGCGAGGGAAGGCACTGAGAATCAAGCAATTGTGTATAACTCGCGATTTCGGGCCGCTCCTAGGCAACAAAGGGGGCAAAAAAGGGGGCTTATTCACAAAAGAGGAAAAATGGGGCAATAAGCCGCTGCAAGCTTCTCAGCGAAGGGTGGGAGATTGACACTCGTCGTGGATTGCGGCTGAATCCGGCGCTGCTTCGGAGCCTGAAAAACACATGAGATCTGCTTTCATCGACAAACTACTGAAACGCATGGACCGCCTAGAGCCAGGTGAAATCCAGAGCGTGGTGGTGGAGCTGATGAAGGAGAAGGGGTTCATGGAAAAGACCTTCCAAGCCCTGCAAGAGGGCGTCATTTTACTCGATCCCGAAGGTGCCGTGACATACGTCAACAGTGCCGCCTGTCAGTTCTTTGGCTTTGAGCAGGAGCAGGTCATCGGGCAAAAACTAACGCAGGGAATGCGCGGACTGGACTGGAGCGAGCTGCTGAAACCCGGTACGGTGGTTAGCCGCGATATGGAGGTTTTTTATCCTGAAAACCGCTACCTCAACTTCTACATCACGAGCATCGACGATGATCAGCCACTCGGCTTTGTCATGCTGATCCGCGATGTCACGGAGACTCGTAAACGCACCGAAGAGCAGATCGAAAGCGAGCGCCTGAATGCCTTCACACTGCTCGCCGCAGGTGTGGCGCATGAGCTGGGGAATCCACTGAACTCGCTGACGATTCACCTTCAGCTACTGGAGCGCCGTTTGAAAAAGCTGGGGAAACAAGGTGAAAACCTGCGTGAGCATCTCGACATCGCCACGGGAGAGATCAAGCGGATGGACACGATCATCAGCCAGTTCCTTGCCGCCATCCGTCCGACGAAGCCGCAACTCCAGCGTACTCAGATCAACGATTTGGTACAAGAAAGTCTGCGCTTCCTGAAGCCTGAGCTGGATCAGGCCAAGGTCAAAGTGCGCCTCGATCTACGCCCCGATCTACCCGCCATGCCACTGGATGCAGATCAGATGAAGCAGGCGATCTACAATCTGATCCGCAACGCCTGCCAGGCCATGCCCAAAGGCGGCACGCTAACCGTCAGCGGTACCTACACGGACTTCGAGGTGCGACTGAGTTTTCATGACACGGGCAAAGGCATCACGCCTGAGCAGATGGGGCGTCTCTTCCAGCCCTTCTCCACGACTCGCACCGCAGGCAACGGCCTCGGCCTACTCATCGTCCGCCGCATCATCCGTGAGCACGGCGGTGAGATCGACATCGAAAGCCGAGCCGGTCAGGGCACCCGAGTCAGCCTGTGGCTGCCGCTCGTGGAGCGGAAGGTGCGCTTGCTGGAGGCTGGGAATACTGCGGACTCAAAACT
>JBEBGU010000767.1:0-2751 GCA_040081325.1 Prosthecobacter sp. | reverse complement strand
CCATCGCCGCGCATGTCTGTGATGCACTCAAGTATGCCCATGAGCACGGCGTTGTTCACCGCGACATCAAGCCCGCCAACATCCTCATCAACATGGAGGGCGCGGTGAAGGTGGCCGACTTCGGGCTCGCCAAACTCGACGAGCCCGGCACCACCGGCCTCACCAAGACCGGCATGGCGATGGGCACCCCCGATTATGTGGCCCCGGAGGCCCTCATCATGGGCGTGCAGGTCGATGGCCGTGCCGATCTCTATGCCCTCGGCGTCATGCTCTACCACATGCTCACCGGGCAGGTGCCACGCGGAGCCTTTGATCTGCCCAGCAAGCGCCTCGGCACCGATCCGCGCTTTGACGCCATCATTCAGAAAGCCATGCAGATGGATCGTGACAGCCGCTACCAGAGCAGCGCCGAGATCCGCCGTGATCTCGATGTCATCCTCACCACACCGCTCGTCGAAGCCGGTGGAAAAAGCAGCGCCGCCATCCCGAAGCAATCGCTACACCAAAAGCCCGTGGCGAAGGGGCCGCAGCAGGCCGGTAGCCGCGTCCGCCAGGACGTGGCCCCCGTAGCCCCCCCGAACCACGCTCTGGCGAGCGCGGCTACGCCGAAGAGCAAAGCTCCTCTCTTCATCGGTCTCGGAGTAGCTGCCGCAGTCGCCGTCGGTGCGTTCTTCATGAGTAGCCGCGGCCGCCAGAGCGTGGATGACACACCCCGCGCACCCGCCACCACCCCAGACCAAACTCTGGCGAGTTCGGCTACACCCGCCGCCGCCGAAAAGCGCGGAGCGTCTTGGAGTGCGGCGGGAAGCGTCAGCGCCACGCCGCTTTCGAGCGCCCCCACGCCCGCGAAATCTCCAACCACCACGCCAGCATCAACAGCACCCGCAGCCAATCCCAAAGCGGTGTCGCCGACGCCACCTGGCGTCTCTGCCACCGCACTCCAAAACGCTGCCGCGAAACCCGCCGCATCGACTGCCACGCCTGCGCCCGCGATCTCAAATCTCAAATCCTCCATCTCAAATGCCGCCCCGGCGGCCTTCCCTCCCGGCCAGTGGGTGAAGCTGTTCACCAAGTTCGAGGACTTGCCGAAGGAACTGCGCAAGCCGGACAGTGGGGCAAAATTTGAGAATGATGCTCTTAGCGTTGGCGATTCTGGACTCTATCTTGGCCTCGTGCCCGGCCGACAAAAGTTCACGAACTGTGCTTGGCGAGCGACTATTAACGGCAGTTCGTTCACCGTGCGTCTGCGCGACACCATCAAGGGGGCTTACATTGGCTTTGGACCCACCGGAATTGAGTTGCGACATCGGTCGCCAAACTCCGGCACTCCACCTCCCGGCAAACTCATCACATTCTCGGCGCCAGAGGTGGGTATCGCGCATTCGTGGGAGTTTGCCGCTGTTGGCAATCGGCTGATCTGCCGCTGCGATGGTCTGGTGACAGGCCAGTCTCAAATAGATCAAGTTTTGACCGGCCAAATGGACATGTCGAATCTAGCTGGCACTGTCCGCGACATCGAAGTCATCAACCTCGACGGCCTCCCGGAAGCCGAGGCGTTGCGCATCCTCGGGGTGGATGAGAAGGGCAATGACACGCGGGCAGCCGCGTTGGCGGCGGAGAAGCAGGCGATGGAGCAGAAGCAGGTGGCGCAGGCGGCGGCCAGCATCCCGGAGCTGGCCACGCTCGACGAGCAATTGAAGAAGCTCACCGCCGAGCGCGTGACCGCGCCGTTCGAGGCGGAGGTGGCGAAGCTGAACAGCGGCTACCTCGGCGGACTCGACCGCAAGATGGCGGAGGAGAAAGCCGCCGGGCATCTCGACAGCGTGCTGGCGATTGAAGCGGAGAAGCAGCTCATGCAAGGAGCGGGGGCTGCCAGCCCCGAGCCATCGACATCCGGGGGCCAAGCTGGCCCCACTCCTTGTCCCATCCCCAGCACCGAGGACGACGCCACCTCCACCACCACGCCCGCCGTGCTCAAGGGGCTGCGCCAGATTTACCGCGAGGCGTATGCGAAGATCGAAGCCACCCGCGCCGCCAACCTCAAAGCCCTCACCGACCCGCTGACCACGCGGCTCAAGCTGCTCGAATCCGATCTCACCAAAAAGGACCGCATCGCCGATGCCAAGACGGTGAAGGAGTATCGGGAGGGGCTGGCAGAAGGGAGCGCGGGCACTCCTGCCCGCAATCAAACCACAGGCGGCGAAGCCGCGAAGATGAATGAAGCGGACAAGAGTGTCCGCGCTCCTCTCAATGCCGCCGCCCTCAAAGACGGCTTCACCAACAGCCTCGGCATGAAGTTCGTCCCCGTAAAAGGCACCGACGTGCTCTTCTGCATCCACGAGACGCGCTACAAAGACTACGCCGCGTATGCCGCTGAGGTCCAGGGTGTGGATGCAGGATCCGGATGGAAGAATCAAACCGCGGATGGTTTTACGCTCATGGAGAATCAAGAAGACCACCCTGTCATGAAAGTGAACTGGGACGAAGCACAGACGTTCTGCGCGTGGTTGAGCCAGAAAGAAGGCAAAACCTACCGCCTGCCCACGGATGAGGAATGGAGCATCGCTGTGGGCTTGGGGCGGGCGGAGAAGCGGCCCAAAGGCACTACGCCAGCGATGCTGAGCCAGAAAGAAAACACGGAGTTCCCCTGGGGTGGGGACTTCCCACCGAAGACCAAGGACAAGGTTGGAAACTACAGCGATGCGAGCCGCAAAGCCAAAGCACCCACTGGCGCGGCGCAGTATCTCGAAG
>JBEBGU010000766.1:0-2754 GCA_040081325.1 Prosthecobacter sp. | reverse complement strand
CGCATGACTCAAAACCGCAGCGTCCCGGCGATCTGCACGAAGTCGCTTTGAGGTGACGCGCCGGTAGCATTCACAAAGCTGCCGGGGAAGAAGTGTGCATAGGCGAGGTCAATGTCGAAGTTTCTGCAAACTTGCCAGACGAGGCGGACATCGGTTTCCTGGCCGACATAGGTGCCGCTGCCGCCGGTGTTATCGCGCCGCAGTCCACGCACCCACGCATCGGTATCGCTGGCGAGCCAGATGGCACGGTGGATCAGTTCGCACTTGAGATTCTTCGCTGGAGCGAAGCTCAGGCGCACGGCGGGGTTGATCATGTTCTGCCACGCGAAGTAGCTGCTGTAGCCATAGAAGGCGTAGGTCGCTCCGTAGAGTGGGTCGAAGCGCTCGTTGCTGCCGTCCGTGGCGTTCTGGTCGCCGCTAGCGTAGTTGAACCAGAGGGCGAGGCGGGGCTTCCATGCGGTGCTCCAAGTGTAGCCTGACTCGATGTGCGCGGCCCAGGCGCGATGCTCGCGGCCCTGTGTCTCGCCCCACTGCCCGGCAAGGCTGAGGTCGTAGTCCCACGCGGACTTTTTGCCCCATTGGCCGAAGGCGTGGAGACCGAAAGTGTGTAGATCACGCTGGATGGGGACACCGCGCGTGTCGTCCTGATTCAGCCACAGCCAGTAAGGCTCCAGCACGACATGCGGCGACCAGCCACGCCAGTAACCGGCAATGCCGTAGAGCGTGGCGTTGTCGCTGGATTCGTCGAGGTCTTCGACGTTTCGATCCACGGGGCGGACGGCGATGGCGTCGATCTCCCACGGGGAGTTCTCATCGCCCAGCCGTAGGCGCAGGCCGTCGAAGGCGCTGATGGTGTTGCGGTTGCGATTGCGGGAGATCATCCGGCGGTCTGCCCAATCGAAGGCCATGCGGCCAAAGCTGAGGCTGAGTGGCGCGTCGCCGATGACATCATCGAAATGAAGCTGCACATAGGCTTGCAGGACTTCCAGTTCGTTCTCGATGCTGGGGTTGTCCAGGCGGTCACTGAGGAAGCGGCGGGAGTCTTCGAGTTCGACAGTGAAGCGGAGGGGATCGAGCGCGTTCTTGATGCCGAGGTAGAGCAGGTTGCGAGTGACGAGCGCGTCGTCGGTGAGCAGACCAAGTGAGCTGTAGTCGTTCCAGCGGTATTCGTAGCGGGTGCGGGACTCCAGACCGACATCAAGCCAGTTGATGTCATCGCTGAAGCTGTGCGCATAGTCCGGCTTCTCGGCGATGCGATTGGCGGCGACACTGCGGGTGGTGATCGCTTTGAAAGCAGCGGGAGGTTCGGCGGCAGGCAGGGCGGGCACGCTGACAAGAAGAGGCAGGGCGAGCCTGAGCGCACGGCTTGAGATGATGGGCAGGATTGACATGGCTATTATCCTGTCATAAGCAGACATCATCATGTCAAAGACAATTTCACAGACCCATCCAGTCGCCGAACGGCGCAAGGCACTCGGCTGGTCGCAGGACGATCTGGCGGCAAAGTCCCGCATCCCGCGCAGCTCCCTGAGCGCCATCGAGGCGGGGAGGCTCACGCCATCCGTCACAGCGGCGCTGGCAGTGGCGAAGGCGCTGGAGTGCAGTGTGGAGGAGTTGTTTGGCTCTGGCGTGGCGAGCGGTCAGCAAGAGATGCAATGGGCCTGGGAGCCACGGCTGGATGCCAGCCGCTACTGGGAGGCCGAGGTGGGCGGCAGGAAGTGGCTCTATCCCGTGGAGGCGCTGCCGGGCAGTGCATGGGCGCATGATGGCCTTTGCCGGGAGAAGGTGCTGCATGAGCGCGGTGAATGGGATGCCTCGCAGACGCTGGTGCTGGCGGGTTGTGATCCGGCGGCGGGACTGCTCGCGGCGGAATATGCGGCGGCCTCGGGGTTTCGCCTCCTGGCTTTCTCGCGTGGTGGTGGCGCGGCGTTGGAGCTTTTGAAACAAGGCGTGGTGCATGTGGCGGCGCTGCATCGCTCCACGGTTGAGAAGCCGGAGCGCAATGCCGAGACGGCGCGCGAGAAGCTTGGTGGGGGCTATCGTCTGCTGCGATCTGCGGACTGGCAGGAGGGCATCGTGCTCCCTGCCGATGATCACACGCGCAGCGTGACCGCCTGCACGAAGCAGGTGCGCCAGTGGGCGATGCGTGAACCTGGATCGGCGGCGCGTGAATGCCTCGACGGCTTGCTCGACAAACCGCGTGCCTCAAAGCGTGTCATGATGAGCCATCATGCCGTCGTCGAAGCCGTGCGCGGTGGCTGGGCCGAGGCCGGCGTGTGTGTGCGCCTCTGCGCAGAGGATGCCGGGCTGCGTTTCCTGCCGGTGCGGAATGAATCGCTCGATCTGTGCTTCTCCGCCGCAGTGGAACGCGATCCCCGCGTCCAAGCGCTCATTCGTCTGCTGCGCAGCCGGGCGCATCGCCGCCTCATCGACGAACTGCCGGGCTACGACGCCAGCCACACCGGCGAGATGCTTTCCATTTAGCCTCCACTCATCATGACACGATACATCTCCATCATCCTTCTCGGTGCGGCGCTGCTTGTCGGCTGCAAGCCAGCTTCAAAAACTGCGGGCACAACGCTGACACTCGCCGTGGCCTCCAGCGTGCAGTTCTCCATGGAAGACCTCATCAAGGAATACAATGCCGCGCATCCCGAGGTGACGGTGAAGGCGACGTATGGCTCGTCGGGCAATTTCTTTGCGCAAATCCAGAACCAAGCGCCCTTCGATGTCTTTTTCGCCGCCGACATGGAT
>JBEBGU010000074.1:0-10379 GCA_040081325.1 Prosthecobacter sp. | reverse complement strand
AGCGCGGCTGTGCGGGAAACTCAGGCCAGTCCTTGCTTTCAGACAGGGAGCGGATCAATCGCGACAAAGCGCCAGCCAATTCACGACGTGTGACCACCTGGTCGGGCCTGAAGAAGACGTTGTCTGGGTCCGCGCGCCAGATGCCGGAGAGGGTGAGGTGATTTGAAGCTTCGAAGTGGGGCTCGTCCGCCTTCACATCATGCCAGGGCCAGATCAGCGTTCCGTGACGCAGCAGTGTGCGCTGCACTTCGCGGATGCGTTTCGGCGAAGCAGCGATCTCGCGCGGCTGGAGGCCGTCTTTGAGCGACATCGCGGCCACGGTGCCGACCGCGCTCCCGACGTGCATCATCTGGCCGTGCAGACGCAGCGAGGACTGCACCATGCTGGTGACGCCGATGTTTTTCGAGCAGCCGAGCAGCCCGTTCATCTTCACCGGCACGAGCCCGCGCAGCGGGAACATCGTGCGGTCGCTGTGCGCGTTCCAGTTGCGTGTGCCGAAGAATTTCGGCTGCCAGGGCTGCGCTGGATCATCCTCGCGATACTTCCGGCGAGTGGGGTGGAAGTCCATGTTGAACTGGTAGCCGAAGACACCATCGAACGGCATCGACTTTGCCCACAACGGCTTTTCCACTTCGGTTCGCACGTCTTGCTCACGCAGGATGTAGAGGGCCTCCAGTCGCAGACCTTCGCGGATGTAGGGCTTCGGCGGCAGGTGATCAGCAGTGCCGTAATCATCCGCCAACTTCATGTAGCGGAAGGATTGCGGGAAGTCGCCCACGCGATCATGCGCCGTGGTTTGCAGCCAATACACAAACTCCAGCGCCCGCTGCTTTGCGTCTTCAAACACGATGCGCCGCTGCGCAGGCGACATGGCGACAATATTTTTCTTCGACGCTCCCGGTTCGTTTTGCTCCAAAGCCACGACGACATGCTTCGGCAGCGTGCTGAGCGGGTAGTCCTGCGCGGGCCAGTTCAGGACGACGGCTTCGGTGCCCGGCGCGAGGCCGTTGTGATAGCGGTCGATCATGCGCCGATGCGTGTAAATGCACCAGCCCGCCATGTTATAAATGCCGCCGCTGCCGTCCCACTCCACCCACGGCGGAGCTTTCTGCCAGTCGGCAAAGGAGAAGTCGTCGTAGCGAGCGGGCTTTTGAATCGTGCTGTCTTTGCCAGCTTCGCGAAGCAGGGGGCACCAGGAGATGGGATTCATTTCCAGATCACCGCCGAGATCGAGTGACTCGGGCGCGCTGGGTTCATTGAAGCGGCTTTTCAAATCCGGCCCGGCCATGTAGCCCGCACCGCTGAGTCGGATGATGTCTCCCCAGTCCGTGGAGTCGGCGGTGAGCTTCGCTTTGACCGTCAGACTCGTCGGACCCGTCTGACGGGTCCGGCCAAACTCCACACCAACTACTCTTCCGTCATCCACGAGCACTTTCGAAGGCTCCCAGCCTTTCAAAACGGTGATCTGCGAAGCATAAGGTGCCAACCACTCCTCAAAAATCTGAGCGGCTGCCTTCGGCTCGATTGTATTGCTGCCGCACCAGCCATTGCCGGGTTTCGCAAGGCCGTAAGTCTTGCGGTTATGCTGGTGGATGCGCTCCAGGATCTCCGCGAAGGCACCGCTGGCCGGGTATTCGGCGCGTTTGCCATTTACGATGGTCCATTCGTCGATGGGGCCGATGCCCTGCGTACAAAACTGGCCGCCGAGCCAGTCGATGTCATTCACCAGCACGATGCGCTTCACCCCCAGCCGAGCGGCCTGGACCGCTGCGGCACAGCCAGATTCATCGCCGCCGACGATGAGAAGGTCGGTCTCAATGACCTCGGCAGCCGCAAGAAATGGCAAAAAGATGAAGGGTAAAAGAAGTGTGCGCATGAAGAGGGAGCAGAATACGGCGTTAATGGGGTCTCCAACTCATGTTCCGCGTTTTTCCATTGCTGCCAATCACCGGGCTGATCGCTTTTTCGATCTGCCAGGCAGCGGCACCGAGCATTGAGAACGGCCGCGCGCACTGGGCATTCCAACCTTTGTCTAAGGCTCCACTGCCCGAAGTGAAAGCCGAGGTCTGGCTGAAGAACGACATCGACCGATTCATCTTGGCGAAGCTGGAGACAGCGGGGCTTCAACCATCTGCCGAGGCAGATCGGGCGACATTGATCCGGCGGGTGACATTGGATTTGATCGGCCTGCCGCCGACGCCGGATGAGGTGGAGGCTTTCATGCACGATGAATCGCCACGTGCGTATGAAGCGCTGATTGATCGCCTGCTCGACAGCCCGCACTACGGCGAGCGTTGGGGCCGACACTGGCTCGATCTGGCGCGCTATGCAGACACCTGCGGCGTGCATAACGATCTCGACCGACCCTACGCATGGAAGTATCGCGATTACGTCATTCAGAGCATCAACGACGACAAGCCGTATGCGCGCTTCGTGGCCGAGCAGTTGGCAGGTGATGAAGTCGAGAATGCGGACGAGCAATCACTCATCGCCACCGGCTTCTGCCGCAATGGCCAGAGCAATGATGACAACATGGGCAAGACCAAGGAGGTGCTGGAGCAGTATCGCGTGGACCAGCTCGACGATGTGATCGCCACGACTTCAACTGTGTTCCTCGGCCTCACCGTCGGCTGCGCGCGCTGCCACGATCACAAGACCGATCCGATCCTAGCCAAGGACTACTACAGCCTGCTCGCGATCTTCAATGGTACCGAGAAGCTGGGCATGGCCAAAGGCGCGAAGGACACGAAGGACAAGGACATCAAGGACACGAACCAGGTGATGGCGCTCATCGAGAAGAAGCCCGATGTGCCACGAACGCATGTGCTGCTGCGCGGCATGGCGGCAGCGAAGGGTGATGAAGTGCAGCCAGCGATGCTGACCGTGCTCGCTGGCAAACCCATTGAATTCCCGAAGCCAGCGGGAACCACCTCGCTGCGACGCCGCACGCTCGCTGATTGGATCACCGCACCCTCCAACTCATTGACATGGCGCGTGCTGGCGAACCGCCTATGGCAGCACCACTTCGGCACCGGCATCGTCGCCAGCCCGAGCAACTTTGGCTTCACCGGCGCGAAGCCAACGCATCCCGAACTGCTCGACTACCTCGCCCAGGAACTCATCACCAACGGCGGCCATTTAAAACCGCTGCACAAGCTCATGCTGATGAGCGCGACGTATCGGCAAGTTTCTAGCGCAGAGCACGGTGCTGATCCCAACAACTCCTTGCTCTGGCGCATGAACAAGCAGCGCATGGAGGCAGAAGTGCTGCGTGACAGCATCCTCGCCGCCAGCGGCAAATTGAACCTCAAGCTCAGCGGCCCAGGTATCAAGCCACGCATCCGTGCGGACTTGCTCGATGCCAGCCAGCGCAACAAGTGGCCCGCGCTCGACAAGGAAACGCCGGAGCAATGGCGGCGCAGTGTTTACATCTATGTGAAGCGTCAGTTGCTCATGCCGAGCATGGAGCTGTTCGATGCACCGACCACGACGGACAGTTGCGCGCTGCGAATGCAGAGCACCGTGCCCACGCAGGCTCTGGTGATGATGAATGACGAGTTTGTCGAGGAGCAGGCACGCTTCCTCGCTGAGCGCGCGCAGCGGGAGTCTGGCGATGATTTGCTGAAAAGCATCGAACGCCTGTTTCACATCGTCCTCTCCCATTCGCCATCGGAGAGTCGCAAGACGCAGGCCATCGAATTTGTGAAGCAACGTGAGCTGGAGAGTGATCGCATGACTGCACTCACCGACCTGTGTCATGTTTTGCTCAACAGCAGCCAGTTTGTTTACATCGAATGATGCCACCACTCACCCGCCGACAGATTCTACAGCAAGCCGGAGCCGGATTCGGAGGGCTGGCCTTGCAGTCATTGCTCGGCGCAGATGGGGCGCTGAACACGACGAATCCGTTGGCACCGCGCGCGCCACATTTTGCGCCCAAGGCGAAGTCCGTGATCTTCCTCTTCATGTATGGCGGGCCGTCGCATGTGGATTTGTTCGATCCAAAGCCAGCGCTGGCGAAGTATCACGGCCAGCCGATCCCGCTCTGGAAAAAGGAAGATTCCTTCATGGTCGGCAAGACCAAGAATGTGGCGATGCAGAGCCCTTACAAATTCGCCAAGCATGGACAGGCGGGCATCGACATGGCGGAGGTGTATCCTAATCTCGCGCGTCACGCGGATGACCTGTGCATGATCCGTTCCATGCACGCGGAGAGCAACAATCACGGGCCTGCGCTCTTCCAGATGAACTCAGGATTCATCCAGGCCGGACGACCGAGCATGGGTTCATGGGTGACGTATGGGCTTGGCTCGGAAAGCGACAACTTGCCCGCCTTTGTCGTGCTACTCGACAAGCTCGGCGCTCCGGTGAATGGCGCACTCAACTGGTCGAACGGCTTCATGCCCGCCGCCTATCAAGGCGTGCCCTTCCGCAGCAGCGGCGAGTCCATCGCGTATCTCACGCCGCCGAAAAATGTCTCCGCATCACAGCAGCGTGCGCGGCTCGATTTGCTCAAGCAATGGAACACCGAATACGCCGAAGCCAACCCGGCGGAGAGTGCGCTCACGGCGCGCATCAGCGCTTATGAACTCGCGTTCCGCATGCAGATGAGCGCGACGGAATGCACGGACTTGAAAGGTGAGTCAGCAGCCGTGCGCCAGATGTATGGACTCGATCATCCGACCACTGCGCACTTTGGGAAGAACTGCCTGCTCGCACGTCGACTCGTGGAACGTGGCGTGCGCTTCGTGCAGGTCTATAGCGGCGGCAATGAAGGCCCCAAGGCCTGGGACGCGCATGATGATCTGAAACGCAATCACGATCTGCATTGCGCAGAGACGGACGGCCCTATCGCCGCTTTGCTCGATGACCTGAAGATCAGCGGACTACTCGACACCACGCTGGTCGTCTGGGGCGGCGAGTTTGGCCGCTCGCCCGTGGCCGAGAACGGCAAAGGGCGCGATCATCATCCCAAGGGATTCACGATGTGGATGGCTGGCGGCGGCATCAAAGGCGGCATGATCCATGGAGCTACCGATGAGTTCGGTTATGCGGCTATCGAGAACCGCGTCTCGGTGCCCGATCTGCACGCGACGATCCTGCATCAACTCGGCCTTGATCACGAACAGCTCACGTATCGCTTCACCGGACGTGACTACCGCCTCACCGATGTCAGCGGTGACGTGGTGAGGGCACTGCTGGCGTGATTATTTGGCCACGCCATTGATGCTGAAGTCGTCGTATTCCACGTCCACGGGGTTGGTGGTGAGGCTGATGAGCGACTTCGTATCGTGATTGATGCCAGCCGATTTGAAACTGCCGACCTCTTTGCCGTCAATGCTCACGCTGATCGTGTCACCGCTCGTGGTAACGACGAGGGTGTGCCAGTCGTTGAGGCTGATCTTTGCAGCAACGCGTGTCTGCTTGGTGGCGAGCATCTTTTTCTCGTCCTCGGTGAGTTGGTTGGCCTTTTTGCGTTCGTAAAGGCCGCCAGAGAGGTCAAAGCCGCCCGTTTTGGCATCCGCCATGTTCACGTTCGTCGGAGAAATCGTTGCCTGACAGATGTGGCCGGCGTGGGAGCCTTTGTAATTCTTGTCGTCGAACCACACGTTGAAGCTCTTGGCTTTATCACTGACAAAACGAAACTTTACGCTCACCTGGAGGTTGCGCTCGCCTTCGATTTTGATGTTATCGACCGCGCTATGGTCAGAAGTCGGAGCCGTGATGCCATTGAGCACTCCGTCCTTCACAATGCTGGAGCTTTTGTAGTGCCCCCATGCTTTGCCGAAGCCCTCTCCACTGAAATCGTCGGAGAAAATGACTCGCGGATAATCAGCGGCGAAGGCGGTGGTGCAAAGAAGTGCGGCAAACAGAAGAGTTGGTTTCATGGGGCGTGAATAACGCACCACAAGACACAAACCTTCACCAAACTCACACAGGTCGCAGCACGCTCTTCACCACCTCGCCTTTATGCATCTTCTCGAATGCTTCGTGCCATTCGGTGACGGGCCAGATGCCGCCGATGATGGGCTTCACGTCGAACTGTCCGCTCGATAGCAAGGCGATCACGCGCTCCCAGATGGGCCAGTTGTGGCTGAAGCTGCCTTGCAGCGTGATGTTCTTCTGCACGAGCTGATCAATATTGAAGCCGAGCGGTTGCGGCCCCCAGCCCACTTTGGAAATCCAGCCGGCGGGGCGGACAATATCGAGCGCGATCTTGAGCGTGGCGCTCGCACCAGCGGCATCAATGACGCCATCGCAGCCGAGACCGTCGCGTTCCATGGCCCAGGGTTTGGCATCGCCGATGATGACCTCGCAACCGTAGTGCTTGCGGGCCAGTTCCAGACGATGCGCGTCCTGTTGCAGGCCGACGATGGCGACTTGCGCGCCGCATTGCTTGGCCATCGCCGCGCAAAGAATGCCGATGGTGCCGGGTCCAAGAACGACCACGCGATCACCGGGCTCGATACGCGCGTTTTTCACGACCGCATTGTAAGCCACACAGCAGGGTTCGGTGAGGCAGGCTTGCTCGAAGGGAAGCTGATCGGGAACGTGATGCAGAATGCGACTCGGCACGCGCACATACTTCGTCATCGCGCCGTTCACGCCGTAACCAAAACCTTTGCGGGTGTTGTCGAGATTGTAGAGACCACGACGCGTCATCGGGTTGTCTTTGGAAATGATCGCGGCGGTTTCGGAGACAACTCGGTCGCCTTCCTTCCAACCTTCCACGTCCTTGCCGACTTCGATGATGTGTCCGCCGAACTCATGGCCGAGCACGACGGGATAATTCACCGGCCAGGAATGATCCGCAGTCCACTGATGCAGATCGGAGCCGCAGACACCGACATTGGCGACTTCAAGAAGCACGTCCTCGGAGCCGATACTGGGCTTTTCGATTTCACGGATTTCGACAGAGCCTTTTTCAGGCGCAAAGTTGACGACGGCGGCGGATTTCATGGTGGACGAAAGATGAAGCAATCCTACGAGGGCGTCACGACAAAGAATGAGCGAAATGCGACACGATCAAGATCATGTGATCGGAACAAGTTTAATTCGCTCTCTGGAATGCGTTATCATCCACTCGCATCTCATGAAAAAGCATCTCAAGCCCACTCCAAGCCGCCGTGACTTCATCGCCTCGGGCGCTGCCGTTCTCGGTTTTAATATCATCCCGCGTCATGTGCTCGGCGGACCGGGACTGCCGCCGCCATCCGAGAAGCTGAACATCGGCAGCGTGGGCATTGGCGGTCAGGGCGGCGGCGTGACGCGCGATCTCGCGACCTTTGCCAATGTCCACATTGCCGCGCTTTGTGATGTGGAGCAGAAGCATGAAGCGACGATGGCGAAGGCCTATCCCGGCAGGCCGTTTTACAGACACTACCGCGAGATGCTGGCGAAGGAGAAGGGACTCGACGCCGTGATGGTCGGCACGCCGGATCATTGGCACGCGCCGATCTCCATCGCAGCGATGCGGCTCGGCAAGCATGTGTATTGTGAGAAGCCACTGGCGCATACCATTGAAGAGACACGCATCATGGCCAAGGTCGCCGCCGAGATGAAAGTCGTCACGCAAATGGGCAACACAGGCCACGCAAGCGAAGGTCTGCGTCTAACGAAAGAGTGGATCGATGCGGGTGCCATCGGCACGATCAGCGAAGTGCATGTGTGGTCGGATCGCCCCGGAACATTCTGGGATTCGCAGGGCAAACCACGGCCTACAGAGAAGCTGCCTGTGCCTGCGACGCTGGATTGGAACCAATGGCAAGGCGCAGCCCCGGAGCATGATTATCACCCACTTTATGTACCCCGGAAGTGGCGCGGTTGGTTCGACTACGGCTGCGGAGCGCTCGGTGACATGATGGTCCACAATGCGGACCCCGCGTGGTATGCGCTCGATCTCGGTGCGCCAACTTCAGTGGAAGCTGAGTGCTCGGAGACCAATGCGGACTCCTTCCCGCTCTGGAGCATTGTCACCTGGCACTTCGCGGCGAAAGGCAATCGTGGTCCGGTGAAGCTCACTTGGCATGACGGCGGTAAGCTACCCGCGGCGCCACCTGGATTCGATGCCGGACGCAAGATGGGAGACAACGGCATTCTGTTCCTCGGCGACAACGGCTCGATCATCGCTCCTGGCTGGTGTGGCACGCCGCGCATTGTTCCGGAAAGCCAGATGCGCAGCTTTAAACTGCCACCGCACTCCATCGCCCGCAGCCCTGGACACCGTGAAGAATGGGTCGCTGCCTGCCTCGCGGGTAAGCCGGAGGACGCGAAGGCAAACTTCGCGTATGCCGCGCCTTACACAGAAGCGCTGCTGACAGGTGTGCTGCCGATCCGCCTCGGCAAACGCATCGAGTGGGACAGCGCAGCCATGAAGGCCACCAATGCGCCTGAGGCAGACTCAATGATCCGCAAGGCATACCGCAAAGGCTTCGAGCTGCCGACCTGATCATCATCTAGCGCAAAGAGTCATAGGTGAGCTTCGTTACACGGAGTACCCCATGACCACTCGACGCACTTTCATTCGCAATAGCGCAGCCGCTGTGATCGCCACGCCGCTTGCTGCTGTACCGCTGAACGTTTCGCACCAAGCCACTGGCACGCGAGTCGGTGAAGTCACAGACACGACGGCCATCGTCTGGACGCGACTGACGAAGCACGCCACGCGCAACAATGCAGGCGTCGTTTTCGCCATGCAGAAAGGCAAGGAGGCCAAGAAGGAGCCGAAGCAAACCCTGCCACCTGTGCATGAAATCGAAGGAGCATGTCCCAGCATGTCCGGCCGCTCACGTGTGCGCTACAGCCTGCGTGAGGACTTGAGCGACGCTATCGAAATGCCGTGGACGGACGTCGCCGAAGTCAGTGATGGCATTCACCATTTCAAACTCACGGGTCTAAAACCCGGCAGCACTTACCATTACATCACCGACACCAAGGGAGCTGATGGCAGTGATCATGAAAGCATCAAAGGCAAATTCCATACCGCACCCGATGCATCTGCCGCCAGTGCCTTGCGTTTCTGCGTGATGACCTGCCAGGGCTATCAGGATCGCGATCATGCGGACGGGCACCCCATCTATCCGTCGATGGTAGCGCTCGACCCGCGCTTCATCGTCATGACCGGCGACCTTGTTTACTATGATAGCAATCCGCCCGTCGCCGTCTCGCCAGCGCTCGCGCGGCTGCACTGGGAGCGCATGTTTAGCCTGCCTCGTCTCGTGGACGCGATGCGCAGCACCTCAACCTACTGGCTCAAAGATGACCACGACACGCTGACGAATGATTCATGGCCCGGCATGAAAGCGGGCGAGCTCACTTTTGCCGAAGGCCAGCGCATCTTCCATGAACAGGCACCGATGGGTGAGCAGAGCTATCGCACGATTCGCTGGGGACGTGATTTGCAAATTTGGTTCACCGACGGACGCGACAATCGCTCGCCCAACAAGATGGCAGATGGGCCTGAAAAGACGATCTGGGGCACTGAGCAGAAAGCCTGGTTCAAGCGCACGGTGAAGGAGAGTGACGCGACGTGGAAGGTGCTGATCAGCCCGACGCCGCTCGTCGGTCCAGATCGCGGGAACAAGAATGACAACCACTCGAACGAGGGCTTCATACATGAAGGCGACGAACTCCGTGCATGGCTCAAGGCAAATGTGCCAGACAACTTCTTCGTCGTCTGCGGCGATCGGCATTGGCAATACCATTCCGTGCATCCGACCACCGGAGTGCAGGAGTTCAGCGTCGGTGCCGCGAGTGATACCCACGCCGGCGGCTCGCCAGGCGAGGACAAGGCGTATCACAAATATCATCTCGTGAAAGGCGGCTTCCTCGCTGTCGAGTTAAAGCCTGGGGCAGGAGAAAGCACCATCAGCTTCCAGCTTCGCCATGTGGATGGTGCGATCGGCTACGAAGCGAAGTATAGCCGGAAGCTCAGCTAACAAATTCAGCGTATCCTCATGAAAATCGTTCCCCTATTCCTCTGCATCATCGCTGGCCATCTCCAAGCGGGTGATGCCGACACACTCACCAAACTCGGCGCGAAAGTTACGGAGACTGCCGGAACTGTCACGCAAGTGAGTGTGAGGTGTGATGCCTTCACTGAGGCCGATTTCCGCACGCTCGGCAGCTTCACCATGATCAAGGACCTGACCATCAGCGGCAAAACGATCACGGACGAAACACTCGCCCTGCTCACCGGACTCACGAATCTGGAACGCCTCAGCAGCGACGGCATCCAGCTCACGGATGTTGGCTACAAGCATTTCGCAGTCTTTCAGAAGTTGAAGTCACTCTCATTTTTTCATCCGGCGTTTCGTTCGGAGAAGTTCACGGGCAGTGGTCTCGCGCATTTGAAAGCGTTGCCGAAACTTGAGCGGCTA
>JBEBGU010000765.1:0-2757 GCA_040081325.1 Prosthecobacter sp. | reverse complement strand
TTGCCGGTCCTGCGTGTCACTGGCTCGGATGGAAAAGTGCGCGCGATCTTCACGAGCTATGCGTGCCATTGCACGACCATCGGCATTGATGAGATTCATGGCGACTGGGCCGGAGTCGCGCAGGAGGCGCTGCAACGCGAGTTTCCAGGTGCCATCGCGCTCACCGCACTTGGTTGCGGTGCGGATCAGAATCCGAATCCGCGGCGCACGATGGAACTCGTCAAAAAATATGGCGAAGACCTCGGTGCTGAGGCGAAGCGGCTCGCAACCGGCGAACTCAAACCGGTGAATGGCCCGATGGAGTGCCGCACGAAGCAGATTCAACTGGCCTATGACAAACTACCGACGCGCGAGGAATGGGAAGTGCTCGCCGCATCAAAGACGCCGGCCATTGCGTATCATGCGAAGAAGAATCTCGCACGCCTCGACCGTGGTGAGAAGCTTCCGAAAGAACTGCCTTACCTTGTACAGCGATGGAGCTTTGGTGATGCCATGGCGATGGTTTTCCTGCCCGGCGAAATCACGGTCGATTACTCGCTGCGCATCAAGCGTGAGTTCGACCGCTCGCGCATGTGGGTGAATGGCTACTCGAATGATGTGTGCTGTTATGTGCCGTCGCGCCGCGTTTTGGATGAAGGCGGCTATGAGGCTGCTGGGGCGATGGTGTATTATGATCGCCCGACAAAGTTCGCGCCTGATGTCGAGGAGCGCATCATGGGCGCGGTGCATGAGGTGATGCCGAAGCCCTTCCTTGCCACGGCAGCACAGGCACTGGAATTGCCAGCAGCGATGTCGTATCCCGATCATTCAAATCTGCTCGTCGTGCGAGATGCGAAGGGTGCCGAGCGTGAGGTCAAAACGGCTGCCGATTGGGCCGAACGTGTCGTCCACATCAAGGCCAATATGCAGCAGGTCATGGGGCCGCTGCATGACACTTCACGCTGGGCTCCGCTGGATGTTGAAGTCGTCTCGGAAGAGAAAACTGCGAGGTATCTGCGACGCAAAGTGCGTTTCACGGCTGAGGCTGGTGATCGTGTGCCTGCTTGGTTACTCATTCCGAATGTCAGTGGCAAAGCACCAGCGATGCTGTGCCTGCAACAGACGACGAGCATTGGCAAAGATGAGCCCGCGGGCCTTGGTGGCCTGCCTTCACTGCACTACGCGCATGAACTGGCCGAGCGTGGTTATGTGTGCCTGGTGCCGGATTATCCATCCTTCGGTGAATACGATTACGACTTTAAAAAACAGGGCGCGCATCGTGTCAGTGGCTCGATGAAAGCGATCTGGAATAACATGCGCGCCGTGGACCTGCTCGAAACATTGCCGCAGGTGGACAAGGACCACATCGGCGTCATCGGTCACTCGCTCGGTGGACATAATGCCATCTTCACCGCCGTCTTTGACGAGCGAATCAAAGCGGTTGTCTCAAGCTGCGGCTTCACGCCCTTCCACGACTACTACGGCGGCAAGCTCGCCGGGTGGACGAGCGACCGCTACATGCCACGCATCCGCGATGTGTATGATAACAACGCGGATAAAATCCCCTTCGACTTCTACGAACTCATCGCCGCTATCTCCCCACGCGGCTTCTTTTCCAACTCACCATTGAAGGACAGCAACTTCGATATCGGCGGCGTGCGCAAAGCCTTCACCAAGGCAGGTGCAGTTTATGCGCTACACAAAGCCGAAAAGAATCTCACGCTGGTCACGCCTGATGCACCGCATGACTTTCCTGAGTCTGAGCGCAAGGCGGCGTATGAGTGGCTCGACCGTCTGCTGAAATGAAACACCGCGAGTCGTCCATGTTTAAAATCGCCACAGGAAGCTGGTGTGCAGGGTGAAATCTGGGCTGGCTGGAGTGAGTCCAGCGCCGATGCCGAGTCGAAGTGAGAGCCTCTTTGGCAGGCCGATCATGGTGGTGAGCAGCACTTGATGGGAGCTTTGCCGCTCTTCGAAGTCGCCGATGGCCTCAATGCCAAAGGAGAGGTCATGATTGAATTCATGCCGCACGCCAGCGGCGTAACCAAAACCTGGTTTACCACCTGTGCCAGAGACGAAGCTGATGAGATTAAATACGGCGCGGGTGTGATGAGTGAGGTCGCTTTCTATGATGAAGCGATTATACCAGCCGCTCTCGCCATGTCGGTGGATACCGCCGTGTGAGCCGTGATCATGGCCGCCGTGATCATGAGGTGAGACGGGTCCGGCATCTGGACCGGTGCCTGGAGTATGGGCGTGCCCAGCACTGGTGCTGTCGGCGTGATCCGATGCCTCGGCAAATTCATAACCAGTCCAGAAGCCAACGCGAAAGTTCATGGGGCCAGTGGCTGGAAGGATAGAGACGACGAATTGTGGCGTGCCGCCGGTGTAGTTCCAGCCATCGCCTTCATCGGAAAAGCCGGCTGACAGGCCAAAGGCGAGCGCGGGGGCTAAGCCGATGAAGAAGCCGGGCTCGGTGGAAAATTCGTTCGTGTCGCCATCGCTCGTCCATTCATAACCGGCGATGGCGACGCCGCTGAGGTAGTCCGGGATGGCGCTGTCCTGGATGAGGATGAAGTCGCGCCCGTGATGAGCGTGGAGGGTGGTAGTGAGGAGGAAGAGAAGGGGAATGACGAATGAGTAAGCCCGAATGACGAAGGAATGACGAAGGTCGAAAGACGAAGTATGGCGCGACAGCGTCTTGGAGTGCGGTGGCAGAACCCCAGAGGGGTGGCGACACTGCTTTCGACGGCATCCTAGGATTTCGAGCCCTGAGAT